>QKCR01000071.1 GCA_003245575.1 Alphaproteobacteria bacterium
GATCAAATTTGATCTAATTCTTTTTTCTGTCAGCTTTTTTGCCCGGAAAGAAATATATATTTATATATAAAATAACATTATTAAATATAATCGTACCATAAAACTTTGGCAAAAAGAAAGTTTTTCCACAAAGAATCTGAATTTTTTGGATTGGTTATCCGATTTTTTAGCAAATATGCTAGGCAGTGCGTGCTATTTCGTCGAGATCGTCTTTAAGCCGCCTCGAGAATTCAGCGATTTTCTGGGCATTTTGGGAAATTTCAGAGGCAGCAATATTTTGCTGGGAAATTGCGGCACTAATCGCGTTTGAAACCTCGGAGACCCCTGCAACCGAGCTGTTAATCTGCTCGATTGAAGACACAACGACACTGCTTTCCTGTTGAATATTGTGCACCTGTTCATCAATGCTGCTGGTTGCATCCGTTGTTTGGGATGAAAGGACTTTGACTTCTCCGGCGACAACGGCGAAACCTTTTCCTGCATCTCCGGCCCGGGCGGCTTCGATTGTTGCATTCAGAGCCAGCAAGTTGGTTTTCTCGGCAATAGCGCGGATCATTTCAACAACAGAGCCGATTTCTACCGTCAACGCACCCAGATCGCGAACTTTACGAGATGAGTTTTCTGCCATAACCCTCGTTCCATCGACGAGTGTTACGGCACGCGTAACCTGATTCCCGATTTCAGCAATCGACGCCGTCATTTCTTCAATGGAAGACGCCAAGCTTTCAATGTTGCGTAAGTTTTTACTGATGAAGATATTGAGTTTTTCCTGCTTTTCGATGCGCTCCTTCAATCGCTCTTCTTGCGATTTTTTAAGCTCCAGAGCTTCCTCTTCCAACTTTTTCTTTTGTGCAAGCTTTTCCTGAAGGTTCTTGATCGCACGTGCAATCTGCCCGAATTCCGATTTTGACGTTAGGCCGAGATTCTGTGTTTCATTAATGCGCTCTTCTGCAATATCAGTGATTGCTGCTGTTGCACGCTTCATATTTCCGACGATGTTCATCATCAATACGCAGACGGATGCGATCACAACAAGGAGAAGAACCAATAAAGTAGCGGTAAATATCAGATAAGCTGATTGCTCCCTTTCAAACTCCTGCCTTTGGACTAAAACGGCTTCTCTTAATAACTCGTCTTCCAGAGTCTTTAGGATGTCGATCCAATCCGTTGATACCTTGAACCACTGGCTTGCAGTATATGTTGTATAGGGCTCTACACCTTCCGCCTCGGACTCGTTTGTACCCAGCACCAAGCTTATAATTTCATTGGTTCCGTGGGTATATTGTTTATATGTTTCTCCTTGTTTCGCCTGATCCAGTTCGGATTTCAAATTGGCCAATTCTTTTGCAGATTTCTGAATTTCGGCATCGAGATTATTGATTGCTCCCATTTCCATTGCATTAAAGGTCATGAAAGAAGCAGCCTGTGTTTTGTTTGCCTTCCCGTTCTCAAAGGATTTCAAATAAGCACTTCCTGAAGCTCTTTTTTTCCCTGCATTTTCTTTTTTAACCTCCAAGTTGTAAAGAGCATGCAGTTTCGGCAATGTTTTTTCCGACGCGTGCGATGTCGTACTCATTACGAAAGACAAGTATTGTCCAATCATACTCGAGTATTCTGCAATCGCATCTTTCGGAGATAAAGACTTGTTATCAACGCCCTGCCTTAGAGCAGATAGTTTGTCGAACACATCCGGATGCCGTCCCAAAAATGATTTTTCATCTTGTGTCCCTTTTTGATAAAAGGACTTGAGCTGCTCGATCTGGGTATCAGTGGATTTTCTTGCTTCATCCAGTTTCAACCGATCTGTTCTTTCAGAAGACTGTAAATACCCTGCGGTTCGTCCGCGTTCGATTTGCATTGTGTGTACCCAGTCATGAAGGATCACTATTTCATCCAGCTGCTCGGTTGCAAAAGCAAAGTCCACGACTTCTTGCTTTTTGCTCCTGACCTCCATTCCGCCCAGAACCAGAGAAATAGCCACAGGTATCAGAACGACGCCCCAAAGCCTTGTTCCTATAGAATGGATATTCATTTTAAATCCCTTTAGTGCTCATCCTGAACATTGGATAGGTCTTTCCTTTCCAAGATCCGGACATTTAATTTTTTTGAAATACGCACATTACTCAGAGGGCCGAATTGGCAGGAATGGTCTTCTTTAATTCTGCTTTGTAATAATATTAGCATCGAGTCGCATCTATTTCCAGCATCATCTTTTGGAAAAACAATATGGCACGCGCCGGAGCTACTTTCTGACCATATTTACATACTTCATTTGACAGGACAGAGCAGGATCAGTATGACCATTGCATGGAACAAGATACAGTTACGACCGATAGCAGCCAAGAGAACGGGCATACCCCGCTCTATAATTGCGTGCGTTTGCTCGAAAAAATGAGAGAATGTGATGTTGCGTTTACGCACCATCACCATGTTCCGGTTTTTACCGTCGAAGCCGCCAATGAAGTATCCGATCATATTCCGGGTCTTCATACCCGCAATCTGTTTCTGAGGGATAAAAAAGGGCGTATGTTTCTGGTTACATTACAGCACCAAACACCCGTCGACTTAAAAAAACTCTCTGATCTTTTGGGCGTCGGTCGTTTTTCCTTCGGTTCCCCTGAAAGGTTATGGAAGTTTTTGGGTGTGCGCCCCGGATCAGTAACGCCCTTATCTATCCTTAATGATGTCGGTCGTGAAGTTCAGCTTATTCTTGAAGAGGACATGATGCGCGGGGAGCTAGTTAATTTTCATCCGCTCGAAAATGACCAGACTATCGGCCTAACCCCTCAAGGGCTGCTTGATATTCTCGGCCATCACGACATTATTCCGCGTATTCTGGATTTATCAGGCGTCGCACCTGATGATATGCCTAACCACGATCAAGATTCCTAAACCCCTCAATAGACAGCTAAGAGAAAAACATGTTAATCGGCGTTCCTCAAAATTCGACATCCTCCCAGCAAAAGTCCGCTGATATTTTTGACGTCACGACTGCCGATTTTGAGAACAGTGTCCTCAAAGCCTCTATGGAGCGTCCTATCCTTGTCGACTTTTGGGCGCCATGGTGCGGTCCGTGTAAACAACTTGTGCCGATGCTTGAACAAATTACCAGCGCACAAAAAGGAAAAATTGCCCTCGCTAAAGTCAATGTCGATCAAAATCCCGAGCTCGCTCAAGCCTTCCGCGTCCAGTCTGTCCCGATGGTAGTTGCTATGTATCAGGGTCAGCCTGTTTCGGGTTTCGCAGGTGTGCGCCCGCAAGCCGACATTGAAGGACTTGTGACGCAACTGATTGCCCTTGCCAATCAGAACCAACCGGATTCCCTTGATATACCTGCTGCTCTGGATGAAGCCCTTCACCTTGTGGAGGCTGGCCATTTCGAACATGCCGATGGGATTTATCAGGCTATTTTGCAACAAGATGCCCTTAACTTTGACGCTTACTGTGGATTGGTGAAATCCCAGATCTCCCAAGATCAACTGGATGTTGCCGCACAAATGATTGACTCTGCGCCCGACGGCTTAAAGAAGAACTCCCAATTCGGTTCTCTCAGAACAGCACTGGATCTGGCCTATAAGGCGCAATCTGCGGGAGAATTTTCCGAACTGGAACAGCAGGTCAGAGACAACCCAGATAATCTCCAATTACAACTGGATCTGGCCGAGGCCTATGTCGCCAAAGGACTAAAAGCTGAAGCAGTGGACACATTGATCGGCATTATTAAAAAAGACCGCAACTGGAACGAAGAAGCCGCAAAAACCCAGCTCCTGACATATTTCGAGGCCTGGGGATTTATGGACTCCGCGAGTGTGGCAGGTCGTCGCAAACTTTCATCTGTGCTTTTTTCCTAAAAAAATCACTCTATATATGTTTGCATGAGTAGAAACCCTTTTGACCCTTGTTTTAGTGACTTGCCTGAGGAAATCCCGATTTTCCCTCTGGAGGGGGTTGTTTTACTGCCTCGCGCTGACTTACCGCTGAATATTTTTGAACCCAGATATTTGAGCATGATTGCAGATGCTCTGAAATCTGCGCGTCTCATTGGCATTGTTCAACCGACGGGATTTCAGGCTGCGAATTGTGATGCTGTTTTCAGGACAGGATGTGTCGGGCGCATTACACAATTCTCGGAAACTGAAGACGGGTGCTACCGTGTGACGTTGCGCGGTCTTTGTAGATTTCACATTCAAAAGGAGCTTTCGACCCATGATAGCGGGTACAGGCGCGTCAAACCCAGTTGGCTCGGGTTCGAGTCCGACATGAGCCCGCATTCCTGTATTGACTTGAATCGAAGTAATTTATGTTCGTTATTGAGAAAATATCTTGAACAGCAGCAGATTACTTTGGACTGGCCGCTCTTGCACGAAATTGAAGATGACGAGATGTTGATGACAACTCTTGCCATGATTTGTCCGTTCACACCATCCGAGAAACAAGCTTTACTTGAAGCGCCGTGTTGTTCTTCTCGCGCTAACCTGTTTTTGTCTTTGCTGGATATGGCCGTCAATCACCCTTGCTCTCATTCGTCACATTGAGTACGGTGTCCTTATGTCCCATTCTGTAGACCCTCGACTGTTGGAAGTTCTGGTTTGCCCTTTAAAGAAAGTGCCGCTCAGGTACGATCGCGAGAAACAAGAACTCATTTCAGATCAGGCGCGTCTTGCCTACCCGATCCGTGACGGGATTCCTATTATGCTAGTTGATGAAGCGCGCCCCCTTGATGATCAGGAGATCAAAAAATGACATCCCCTTCCACTCGATGGCCAACAGATATTACCTATAAAAAATCAGAGAAGGTCCTTTATGTAACTTTTGACTCGGGTGAAAAATTCGGCCTCACCGCTGAATTACTTCGTGTTGAAAGCCCGTCCGCCGAAGTTCAAGGTCACCACCCTTCCGAGAAAATTCATGTTATAGGAAAAGACCGAGTTGCAATTACCGATATTCAGCCTGTCGGAAATTACGCCGTGCGGCTGGTTTTTGATGATGGGCATAATACAGGGTTGTATTCTTGGAGCTATCTCTATGATCTGGCACAAAAATTTAAACCCATCCAAGCCGGCGGAGCTTGCGGATGCGGTAAAAGCGGCGGATGCCATTGATCCGATTATTTTCTTGCGCCGCACTCAAAAATACGTTTAGATCATGTCCATGAGACACGCTTTTGCAAACACTCTCCTTCTTCTACGACTTACCAACCCCTGAGACAGGCGGTTGGTTTTATAGCTGTCCTCTTTCAGGGGCTTTCAGTTTTTACTCTAGATTTCGAAATTCCAGATTATAAGTAGAAGGATTATTATGTCTGAACAGAACCAAATTATTATTTTTGATACCACTTTGCGTGACGGGGAGCAGTCTCCGGGATGCTCTATGAATCTGGAAGAAAAGCTGAAGATGGCGCGCCTATTGGACGAGATGGGCGTTGATGTCATTGAAGCCGGTTTTCCTATTGCCTCCCGCGGAGATTTCGAAGCTGTTGAAGCTATATCCCGCGAAATCAAGAATGCAACAGTTGCAGGATTGTGTCGTGCTGTGAAGCGCGATATTGAAGCATCTGCTGATGCCATTAAGTCTGCTCCACATAAACGTATCCATACTTTTATCTCGACCTCTCCTCTGCACATGAAATACAAATTGCAGATGACGCCCGAGGCGGTTCTTGAAGCAATCTCCGAGTCCGTTTCTTTTGCACGCAACTTTACGGATGATGTGGAGTGGTCTGCAGAAGACGGAAGCCGTACGGAAGATGATTTCCTGTGCCGCTGCGTCGAGGCTGCGATTGCGGCGGGTGCAACGACCATCAATATTCCGGACACGGTCGGATATGCCATGCCTGAGGATTATGCCGCAAAATTTATTATGCTGCGCGAACGTGTCCCGAATATAGATAGAGCTATTCTGTCTGTTCACTGTCACAACGATCTTGGGTTGGCAGTTGCCAACTCGTTGGCTGGTATTGTTGCAGGAGCACGACAAATCGAATGCACAATCAACGGTATCGGAGAACGGGCCGGAAATGCGGCGTTGGAAGAAGTGATTATGGCGATGCGTACGCGCCCTGATGCCATGCCTTATACCAACAACATCAAAACCGAGATGATTACCAAAGTCTCACGGACTTTGTCTTCAATTACAGGATTTGTTGTTCAACCAAACAAAGCGATTGTCGGCGCGAATGCGTTTGCGCATGAGAGCGGCATCCACCAAGACGGTGTTTTGAAACATGCCCAGACCTACGAAATTATGACTCCCGAATCCGTTGGATTAACGCGTTCAAATCTCGTGATGGGCAAACATTCCGGACGTCATGCATTTAAGTCCAAGCTGGAAGAGATGGGCTACAATCTGGGTGAAAACGCTTTTGAAGATGCCTTTAATCGCTTTAAAGATCTGGCAGATAAGAAGAAGAATATTTTTGATGAAGATATTATTGCTTTGGTTGAGGACTCAACAGGACGTGATAATGAAAATATTAAATTTGTGTCTCTGGTTATTCAAGCCGGTACAAAAGGCCCTCAAATTGCTTCTATTGAAATGGATGTTGATGGAGAACGGAAATTTGCGATGTCAGAAGGCAATGGTCCGGTGGATGCCATCTTCAAAGCTATTCGTATGATTATTCCGCATGATGATGCTGTACTTCAACTCTATCAAGTCCATGCAGTGACAGGCGGGACGGATGCACAAGCCGAAGTTTCCGTTAAAATCGAAGAAAACGGAAAAACCGTCGTTGGACAAGGGACAGACGCCGATACCCTTGTAGCGTCGGCACGCGCTTATATTCACGCCTTGAATAAACTTGTCGATAAGCGTGCCCGAACTGCACCGCCTGAAATTAAAATGAGTTCTGCCGAACGGGCCGGCCCTTAGGTTGACTTGACAGGGATTTTCATTGATTCACAATAAGGGAGGCGAGCGAATCAGCCTCCCTTTCCTGTTTTCTGGCTTATTTTCCATTTTTGATGAGGTTTTTTTATGAAATCCGTATTTTCTCTTCTTGGCGTTGCTGCTGTCCTATGCACAGGCGCTTTTTCAAGTTCTGCACATGCAGACGAGTTTAAAGGTCTTAATCTTCCGGGAGATTTCTCCGCAAATGTTGCTCTGACAACAGATTATGTTTTCCGCGGCATTTCCCAGAGCAACGAAGAGCCAACTGTTCAAGGCGGGATCGACTGGTCCCATGCAGACACAGGTCTTTATCTCGGCATCTGGGGCTCCGGTGTTGATTTCACCGATGCCTCTTCGGAATTTGATCTGTATGGTGGAATTGCCGGTACTGTCGGCGATATTAGTTGGGATTTGGGCGGAATTTATTACCACTACCCAGGTTCTGACGATAATCTGAACTATGATTTCTGGGAATTGGCTGTTGCAGCGGGGTATGATTTCGGTGTTGCCCAGACCAGCCTGTCGTTGAACTATTCTCCTGATTATTTCGGTGCAAGCGGCGATTCCTACTATTTGGCCACTTATGCCACAGTTCCGCTCCCTTATGATCTGACTTTATCGGCTCATGCCGGACATCAGTGGATTGAGGACAATGCTGCCTTTGGAACTCCGGATTACACAGATTGGTCTTTAGGTCTTGGCTATACGGTTGAGGGCTTTGACTTGGGTCTTACCTATACTGATACGGACCTAAAGGAACCGGGCGAATGCGCTGACGGTTGTGGCGCACGACTGGTTTTCTCGGTTTCCAAGTCTTTTTAAAAAGTTTGCATAATATCTGGATGGGGCGTATAGTCCCTCCAGTTTTCTTGAAATTCTATATTAGGAGCTTACAACATGATCCGTTCCGCTTTGATGATTTTGGCTACATTTGTTATCGCCTCTCCTGCTGTTGCAGGCGAAGCAGGCCAAGCCCCTCTGGTTAAGGGCACAAAATTCTACCAGTCCCGCCAGATTACCGAAGATGTTTCCGAAAAGATTCAATCTATCGAGCCTGCTGCCGGTGCCGAAACTTCCGCAGAGATCGAGAATTCATCTCAATTGATTGCACCTCCCGTTGAAGATGAAACACCAAAGGGTAAAACCCCAATGAAGCTTCACGGTAAGAAGTAATCAGATATATTTACGGAATCTATTTTAATAATTAAACCGATCGGACATGATCGGTTTTTTTATGTTCAATCGTATACTTCCATCACACAAAAAGTATATATACCAATGCACTACGTGACCTTTTGACTCTTTTTAGTTCTAGTTAAATGCAGTAAAGTAGTTCTTAATATTCATTTCTTATACTCCTTCTATACCCTTTTGCGTTCCCCTTTTATTTGCTCGAGAAACGAGGATTCATAATGCGCCTTTCAGATATAAAAAGTTCTATCAAAACCCCGATCATTATGGTTTTGATTGCGGCTCTTAATGTTGCAGTCGTCAGCTATATAGCCGTCAGCCAATCAGAAGATATGGCCGCGATAATGACCGAGGAAAAAACTGCTGCCGTTGAAGACGGCGTCAGAGAGCATTTAATGACCTATCTTACCTCGATTGGAGAAGATCTGGTTATTAATGCAGATAGCGACTATGTCCGTCAGGCCCTTAGAAGTTTTCGTGTCGGCTGGGAAGATCTGAAAGCCCAAGACAAAACAACTTACCTACACAAAGAATATATTGAAGATAACCCGAATCCATTGGGCGAAAAGCACCTGATGGATTTTGCACCTGACGGATCCCTTTATTCGACCATCCACTCCAAGTTTCACCCTTGGTTCCGCAAGCTTTTGAATGAGCGCGAATACTATGACATCTTTATTTTCGACGAACGCGGAAACCTGCTTTATACGGTTTTCAAGGAGCTTGATTACGCAACTAATATGTATGACGGCGAATGGAAAGATACTGATCTGGCTCTAATGTATAAAACCGTCAAAGATAATCCTGTTCGTGACAAGATTACTTTCATGGATTTTAAACCTTATGCCCCAAGCCATGATGTTCCGGCTGCCTTTGTGGGCGCGCCGATCCTTGATAAAGACGGGACATTTATGGGGGTCTTGGCATTCCAGATGCCAATCGGACGTATCAATGCTCTTGGTACAGTTTCAAAAGAGGTTTCCAAAACTGCGCTTGTGCGCATGATCGGGCCAGATTATTTGTTGAGAAATGATCCGGACTTGAGTGACGATAAAGACCCTATCCTGAATGAAGAGTTCAAGAATTCCGCCGTTGATGAAACTTTCAACGGACATCATGGGATTCTTTGGACGGAACATGCAGGCAAGAAAATAGTTGTAGAAACAGGTATAGCAGATGTTTTTGATAAAAAATGGGCCATCGCTGTTTCCATTGATGAAGAAGAAGCGCTCGCTGATATTCATGCGATGAAAAAACAAATTATGATCTCAGTGACCGTTGTCCTGATCGTGGTTGTTATAATCTCTTTGATCTTCTCTCGTTCGATCACAGGGCCTTTGAATAAACTCAAAGGTGTCATGGTCAAACTGGCAGATCGCGACTTCACCGTCGAAATTCCCTATATCGATCGCAAAGACGAAATGGGGGATATGGCCCGCACTGTCGGTATCTTTAAAGAGAACGGTCTGGCTGTTGAGAAACTGACTCGCGAGCAAGAGGAAGCAAAACTTCGTTCCGAGCAAGAGAAGAAAGAAGCGATGCAAGCTCTGGCGAACGACTTCGACAGACGTACGTCAGGCATCATCAAATCTTTGGCGGCAGCGGCAACAGAAATGCAAGCAACATCAAACCAGATGAGCTCCTTATCTGCAAACACAGCCCATGCCAGTCAGGTTGTTGCCTCGGCAGCGAATGAGGCTGATGGTAATGTCCAAGTCGTGGCCTCGGCAGCCGAAGAACTGTCGGCATCCAGTCGTGAAATTGCACAACAAATTACCAATGTTGCACATAAATCCAGCCGTGCTTCCGGTGAGGCCGAGCGCACCAGTCAGCAAGTTAATGAACTGAATGATCTGGCAGATTCGATTGGCGATGTAATTTCTTCGATCAAGGAAATTGCTGAACAAACCAACCTTCTGGCTTTGAACGCAACTATTGAGGCTGCTCGTGCCGGTGAAGCCGGTAAAGGCTTTGCTGTTGTGGCTGATGAGGTCAAGAAGCTGGCAACCGAAACGGCAGGTAAAACCGTTGAAATTGACGAGCGTGTTGGCCGTATTCAGGCAGCGATCCGTAGCAGTGTCGAAGCCGTTGAACGGATTATCAGTGATGTTCGTGAAATCGATCATGCCACATCAACTGTGGCTGGTGCTGTTGAGGAACAGAATGCCGCGACCGCTGAAATCGGCCGTAACGTCTCTGAAGCTTCTAACGGAACCCAGCAAGTTGCCCAGAATATTCATGATGTCCAAAGGAATGCCGAGGAAACAGGCGAGTCGGCAGTGGCTTTGAACCAAGCGGCAGCGGAACTGGCCCAGATTGCAGAAACTCTGCAAAAAGAGGTCAGAGAGTTCCTATCGGAGATCCGCGCAAGCTAATATTCCGTATATATAATTCCCAAGCCCCGCCCAAATACTTGTAGCGGGGCTTAGTTTTGGGCCATTTTTTAAGCAAAGCCTTGCTTTTTGGTTTTCAAGTCTTTATAAGGACGCAATAGCTTTAATCAAGAGGATTACGTACATGGCTCGTGTTACCGTTGAAGATTGTGTTCTCAAGGTCCCTAACCGTTTTGAACTGGTTATGGTTGCTGCCCAGCGTGCCCGCCGTATTGGCACAGGCGCTTCGCTGACAGTGGATCGTGATAACGATAAAAATACAGTTGTCTCCTTGCGTGAAATCGCCGAGGACACCGTACAAGTTCCTGATCTGAAAGAGGATCTGATCCGTTCTCACCAGCGCGTCTTTGCAGTTGAGGAAGATCAAGATGACGTCATGGAAGAAATGGAAGGCGAAGAAGAGTGGAATGCTCTTGTTGCACAAGCCAATGATAGCGGCTTCTCTGCGGATGATTCATTTGATGATGATGATAGCGATGATGCCGGTATTGATGACCTCGCTGGTTACGACGAGAATGACGAATAATTATATTCGCCTTTGACCTATTCAAAACCCGCCGATTGGCGGGTTTGTTCATTTCTAGAAAGAGAATCCTGTACTAACGGCGACGCGTGCGCTGCCGTTCTGGTCCACATTTACACCTGCGCAGACCCTTGGGAATTGCATCGCAGATAACTCGTGCCCCGGCGTGGTGCATGCTCCGACTTCTATATTCCTGTCACCATGCGAAGACGCAGTGGCTTTAAAGTATGGGCTTAGCTTGTTCAACCCGTCACGTTCGTAATCTCCCCTGACAGCCGCAACAACTTCAGGGGAAGACCCAAGACTTGCTGAAACTCTGACACCAGCATTGACGACAATCGCATGATCCGGATTATTTGTGTCGACTTGGACAATATTCATTTTAGCCGCCAAATCAACCCGTGGGCTTTGCCCGACAGCAACTTGCGCCCTTACATCCACAGAGGATGTTGTCGCGGTAAGTTTCTTATCTTCTGATACAGAAGTCTCTACTTTTGAAACTCCAGCGCTGACCTGTGCAGCAGGGCGGAGACCACTGGCAAAACCTACAGACGCATTTCCGTGCTCCCCGACTTCCGTCTCGGTTACAGCGCGAACATCTCCCTCTAGCTCAACCTTTTTGGTCACTTTGTTACATCCCCTAATATTATGATTTTATTATTCATAATATATATTAACGAAACGTTAATTTAATCTATTTTTCATATTTATTTGCAAATGGCCAAAAATGTGCTATATTCCGCTTAGTTTTTCTAACAAATCAAGCTTTCTAGGGGGTTACATGACTATTTCGAAATCAGCACGTGCAGTTGTTTTGGCAGCCTTTACACTTGTTTCAGGGGCCGGAATTTGCGCTGACGGACAAGCTTCCGAACCTCCCAAACAAGAGGCTGCCCCTACTAAGGTTGAACAAAAACAAGAATGTAAGCTGAGTGCCCGCTCGGTGTTCGGAGCTATGGTTGCCTCTGTCCTAGATTTGGGAGAGGTCAAATTAAAGCGCCGTAATATAGACGGGTTCGGAACAAGTGCGGCGGATAACGTACAACGCCAAATCAGTCCTGAATGTGCACCTAAAGCTAAAGAATCCCCGGTAGTTCTGCCGCATGGCTACGTCCGCTAGAGTTCGTGCTATTCTTTCCTATTCTGTGACCAAGTTCAGGCGGTAATTGCCCTGTCCATCTGCCTGTATCAAATCCTGAGCCTTAAAGATCTCCAGTTTTTGCCGCAAACGATAAAGATGAGTCTCCAGCGTATGGGTTTCAATGCCTTCTGCGTACCCCCAGACGATTTTCAAGAGATTCTCACGGCTTTCCTGATGGCTTGGGGCATCAAACAGCGTCCTTAAAAATAGCCGCTCTTTGTCTGTCAGCCTGACTTCTTCGCCAGTTTCCTTATCTTGCAAGAGATTGCGGTCGGCTATGAGCAGTATTGTGCCCAGATCATAGGCAAAATCCTCTTCTACATACCGATCACGCCCAGAGAGGTTGTAGCGAACCTTATCTTTCAAAACTCCAAGACGGATGGGCAACGACAATTCCTGCTGGTATGTCTTTTCCCCGACCTCATGGATGGCGTCCGCTGTTTCGCCCGTTTCCAGCGTAGCCTCGGAAATTGTTGCTAACTGTTCTTCGACCAAAGCTTTTAGCCTTGCATTTTCGATCGTACAGCAGAGGATTATTTTGTCTTTCATAGGCGCTATCATAGACAATCTGCCTGATTTTGGTACGGAAATTGCATTTCTATATTCAGATAAAGGTATATGTATGATTTATCCCTATGCGCAAACCGGCTCAACGCCAACAAAATCCGTGACGCCCCAGGCAAATAAGCCCGCGTCTCAAGGGTTTGTCATGCGTCGGGACTATAATGACAGGACCAGTGGAAGCATGCCTGTCTGGGTAGGAGATCCTGAAAATACCTCGGAAAAAACTGCCGATCCCGTACAATTCACGCCAGACACATCAGTCCCCGAGGTCAAAACAGCAGCACTCGGGATACAGGATGAGGCTCAAAACAGCAAAGAAGGCAGCTCGTCCTTCGGTTTTCTTGATTTTCTGGATATAATTAATCCTCTTCAACACATTCCGATTATTAGCACGATATACCGCCACATCACAGGAGACGAAATCGGAGCTGTTGCACAAGTTGCGGGAGGAGCCCTTTTTGGTGGGCCTATTGGGGCTGCCGCAGGTGCCGCCAGTGCTGTCATTGAACATGAGACGGGAAAAGAAGTCGGGATGGCTTTGATAGATGCTTTCTCTCCCTCATCCCGGAATCCGGATTCTCTGGATGGAACGACAATCGCCTTTGTTGATCTGAAATCCTGCGAGCGTACGTATAATAACTAAGAAGACGTAGAGTCATATGGATAATGTTACAGCTACTTTTGTGCTGTTATGACTTTGAATCCATCCTCCGTCGCAATTGTCTCTACCTTCGAGAAATTTTGCCTCATAATTTGCTCATATGGCAAATGTACGTTTGCAACAACCCCAACAAAACCGCCTTTTTTTAACGACTGTACGGCTTGTGTAATAAAGGCCTGACCAAGTGTAAATTTTTGATCCTTACCGGTATGGAATGGTGGATTCATGACAATAAAGTCTAGATTCTTCGGGAGAGCATCCAGAACGATATTACAGCAGATGGGATTTATCTTGTCTTTGTACGCGTTCAAATTCCGAGTAGCACATTGCACGGATCTGGAATCAATGTCCAAAATATGAAGCATGCTAATCTCCCTATTTCTTTCCAGAATGGTTTTTGAAATGTCACCGCAGCCACAACCGAAGTCCGCGCCGTTACCTTTTAGAGAGGCTTCAAAATATTTGAGGAAAACTGAAGTTCCACGATCCGCTTTTTCCCACGAGAAAATACCGGCCTGCGTCCATTGCCCGTCTGCTCGTTGATGTACTCCACCATCCGTCATCCATTTGTCGATCACTTCAGGCGTGGCGTTTTGTGGAGAGACGGTCCAGACCACACGACTTTTGTGTTTTGACTCTGTCTGGAACGGCAAGCCTGCCGCTTTAAACAATTTATCAAGCGTTTTCCCGCCCCAATCATTCTCTAACGCCATAATGACACAGCCCCCCTGCGCTGCGCACTTAAGTGCCAAGGCCAGAAAATAAGCAGTTTCCTGTTTTTGCTTGGTCCCAATGACGAGTACGTTTTTAAATACACCGTGCCATTCGGGGGCTTGGGGCTGAATGCTTTTTGTATCTAGCGGGCTGTATGGGCTATAAATCCGCGCTTCTTGGGGGAGAAAATTATCCGCCCCGATAATGAGCGTCGGGTGCTCGCCGCCTTGATAAAACGGTAGAGTGCTCAGGATATGCAAAATTGCTTTTTCAGAGTCCCTCATCTGTATTTTCCTCCCGATCATAGAGCCATATTTGTGAATCAAATCAATAGCTTTTTTACTTCCTTTGACAATTCCACTCTTGCGAAAATTCGACGGGGAACATAGGTTAAACACATCGCTCTCATATTTAAGGATGTGCATGATGACTTTCTCTGATGCTTCACCCAGACGCTGGACCAAAAAACGGATAGCGCTGACATTTTTTGCTGTTGTCTTGGTCTTGGGTTTACTCGGTGGTTCCGGATTTATCTTCTTCATGAAAGTCAAATTTGCAGACTTCCAACCCCCGATGGCAACAGCCAATGTTGTGGTGACACCTGTCAAAGAAATTCCATTTGAAGAAGTTATTGAAGCCGTAGGAACTGCGCAATCAAATGAGTCTGCCATCATCACGGCAACTGTGACGGAAACCGTAAAATCTATCGGTGTTGAGGAAGGACAATATGTTGATGCGGGAACCGTGATTGCAGAATTGTCCGATGAAGAAGAAGTCGCAACTTTAAACGAAGCTACGCGTTCTTATATGCGCTATAACCAACTCGTTAAAAACAAACTTGGCTCCGCGGCTGATCGTGATGAAGCTCTGGCAAAAATGGAAGTAGCAAAGGCCCAGCTTAATCAACGCCGTATTGTTGCCCCTTTTAATGGTGTTATCGGTATTCGTGATATTAGTATCGGTGATCTGGTCACGCCCGGGACAACAATTACAACGATTGATGATATTGATCCGATCAAACTTGATTTCTCTGTTCCCGAGAGATTTTTGTCAGCGCTATCGAAAGACATGATTATTAAGGCAGACTCAGAAGCCTTTCCCGGCCAAGTTTTTGAAGGGCGTATCTACACTATCGATACCCGCATTGATCCAGATACACGGTCCATTCGTGCCCGCGCCTTAATTGCAAATCCCAACGGGATTTTACGCCCGGGTCTCTTGATGCGTGTTCATGTCGTACGCAAAGCCTATGATGCCCTTGCTATCCCTGAGGGAGCTATCCAATCAAGCGGCGATCTGAAAAGTGTCTATATTGTAAACAGCGAAGGTAAAATCGAGAACAAAGCGATTACGACAGGGCTCCGCGAGCCTGGTTATGTCGAGGTTGCAAATGGGCTTGCGGCGGGTGACAAAGTTGTAATCGAAGGTCAAATGAAAACTGGTCCAGGCGCGCCGGTTAACGTTACCGAAGAACGCAGCATCGAAGATACGCAGAAAGCCGCTCTTGATTTTGCGATCCCTCGCAAACAGGAAGTTATTACGCCGCTCAGTGAAACAGAAACACAGATTAACAAAGATATTTCAGAGGAAGCGCCAGCGGCAACTCCTGCTACGAAAGACAAATCAGAAGAAACGGTTGAATAATGGTTTTATCCGATATTTCCATCAAGCGGCCTATTTTTGCCGCTGTTGTCAATTTGCTGGTCATTATTCTGGGGCTTGTTGCATTTACACGCCTTGAGCTGCGGGAATACCCGGACATTGATGCGCCGATTGTCTCGGTCGAGACCAGCTATACAGGCGCAAGTGCCGAGATCATCGAAACACGTGTCACTAAAATCCTTGAAGACTCAATTGCCGGTATTTCAGGTGTGAAATCCATCGACTCAAAGTCGTCGGACGGGTTCTCATCTATCTCTGTCGAATTCAAACTTGAAAAAGACATTGAAGAAGCTGCCAATGACGTGCGTGACCGCGTGCAACGTGTTCAGAACCAATTACCGGATGAGGTTGACGCTCCGCAGATTTCCAAAGTGGATGCCAATACACAAGCCCTTTTCTGGATTGCTTTTCGAAGTAAGGTTCGCGATGGTTTGGAACTTACGGATTACGCGAACCGCTATGTGAAAGATCGCCTGTCGGTTGTTGACGGTGTTTCGAGCGTTCAAATCGGTGGGGAACGTCGTTATGCGATGCGTATCTGGTTGGACCGCGAAGCTTTGGCAGCGCGCCAATTGACAGTTACTGATATTCAACGGGCCTTGGTACAAGAAAATATAGAACTTCCTGCCGGTCGTGTTGAGTCCCTTGATCGCGAGTTTACGGTACGCGTTGACCGTGTGTATGACACCGTTAAAGATTTTGGTGATCTGGTTATCAAGCGCGGGGGTGATGGGTATCTGGTTCGCCTGAAGGATGTTGCAAAGGTCGAGCGCGGCGCAGAAGAAGAACGCCGCGAATTACATTACAACGGTAATTCTTCTATCGGTCTCGGGATAGTTAAACAGTCTAACGCCAACACACTTGATGTGATCCGTGGCGTTAAGGAAGAGATGGAGAAGATCAAAGAAACGTTGCCGCGTGATATTATCATGGAGACCGCCTTTGATTCCGGTATCTTTATTGAAGGTGCTGTTCATGAAGTCTATTTCACAATCTTCATTACACTTGCACTTGTTGTGTTTGTGATCTGGCTGTTCCTCGGGGATTTACGCGCAACCATTATTCCTGCGATTGCTATTCCTGTTTCTTTGATCGGATCATTCTCGGTCCTGCTTGCAATGGGTTTTACGATCAACCTCCTCACACTCCTCGCTCTGGTGCTTGCAATCGGTCTGGTGGTGGATGACGCGATTGTGGTGCTTGAAAATGTTTATAAGCGGATTGAAAAAGGTGCTCCTCCACTGGCATCTGCGTTGATCGGAACAAATCAGGTTGCGTTTGCTGTTATTGCAACAACGCTTGTTCTGGTAGCTGTTTTTCTACCTGTATCCTTAATGCCCGGCAATTCGGGACGTTTGTTCACAGAATTTGCATGGGCAATTATCGGCTCGATTTTATTCTCCGCATTCACGGCCCTCTCCTTATCCCCGATGTTGTGTTCCCAGATTTTGAAGAAGCCACAGCTTGATGAATTTGGTCACCATAAGACTAATTTTGTAACCGCATGGATGAACCGCTCTCTTGATCGTTTGAGCGTTAAATATGTTTCTTCTCTCGATTACTTCTTCGGACGGCCTTATTTAATTATCCTGTTTATGATTGGTATGCTCGGGTTGGGTGCGTTCTTCGTTAAATATATTAACTCCGAATATGCGCCTAAAGAAGATCGCGGTTATTTTCTGGCCTTTATCAAGGCTCCTGAAGGGGCTTCACTGGAATACACCAAACGTCAGGTTGGTTTTGTCGAGGCTGAGCTTCAAAAACTATTACCACCGAATGAACTCAATCATAACGAAGGTTCTGATGAAGCCCACGGCGTTGTGACTATTGTTCCGGGTAGTTTTTCGACCACAGGTGCGGTGAACTCAGCTTTCTCGTTTATCCTATTGCGTGAATGGAATGAACGCCAACGCTCTGTCAGTCAGATCGTTTGGGGTGATTTCATGAAAGGAACTCCAGGTCTCTTCCAGAAATTCATGGCCATTCCGGGTGTTATGGCGTTCCCGATTGAACCGGGCTCACTCGGTCAAGGCGGGTTCTCGTCGCCTGTTCAATTTGTGATTCTCGGAACCGATTATACCGAGCTTGCTCATTGGCGCGATTTATTGATGGCTGAGGCCAGTAAAAATACAAGGCTGCGTAACCTTGATTGGGACTATAAAGAAACCAAACCTCAATTACGTGTCGAGATTAACCGCGACCGCGCTGCGGATCTGGGTGTCAGTGTTTCCGATATCGGATCGACGCTTCAAATCTTTATGGGATCATTGCAAGTCACGAATTATCTGGAAGACGGCGAACAATATGATGTAATCCTACAAGGTGAAGATCAGGACCGTATTAAACCTTTGGACATGAATAATATTTATGTGCGTTCCAGTAGAACCAATGAATTGATCCCTTTATCTAACCTGATTACATTCCGTGAGACTGCGAACTCGGGCGAGTTGAACCGATATAACCGCATGCGGTCTATTACCATTTCGGCAAACCTTGCTCCCGGTTACACATTGGGTGAGGCTTTGAATTTCCTTGAAAGCACTGGAAAACGCGTTTTACCGTCCGATGCCCGATTTGACTATAAGGGTGAATCCCGTGAGTTCAAAGAGAGCGGCGTGGCGATTTACGTTGTCTTCGCATTTGCTTTGGTTGCGGTATATCTGTTCTTGGCTGCCCAGTTCGAGAACTGGATTCACCCGTTTGTGATTATGATGGCTGTGCCCCTTGCGATTGTCGGCGCGTTATGGGGATTGTTCCTCTCTAACGCAACGCTCAATATCTACACCCAAATCGGATTGATTATGCTGGTCGGACTTGCTGCAAAGAACGGTATTCTGATTGTTGAATTTGCCAACCAGCTCCGCGATGAGGGCCTTGAATTTTATGACGCTCTTAAAAAGGCAGCCGTTACGCGCTTGCGCCCGATTTTGATGACATCTGTTTCTGCGGCAGCAGGAGCTATGCCCTTGATTTTTGCCACTGGTGCAGGAGCCGAAAGTCGTTTCCCGATCGGGATAGTCATTGTGAGTGGGGTCTTGTTTTCAACTTTGTTTACCCTGTTTGTTGTTCCGGCTTTCTATTCCATGCTGGCTCAAGGAACCAAGTCTCCTGAATATACAGGTCGCAAATTGGAAGAAGAATTAAAGGCCCTTGAACAGAGCGAATAATTGGCGCATAACGGTGTCCATGAGTACTTCAGGACAAAAGCCAGTCTTACGCGTTCCCGATAAAGGTGATTTAACAACCGGACCCGTCCGCGGGCATCTGATCCGGTTAACGATTCCGATGATCTGGGGCATTCTTGCCATTATCAGTTTCCAGCTGGTCGATACGTATTATGTGTCTTTGCTCGGAACCGAAAAGCTTGCGGCTTTTAGTTATACGTTCCCTGTCACTTACGGAATCTTTTCTATCTTTATCGGAATGGGAATAGCAACTTCCTCTGTGGTTTCCAGACTGATTGGCGAAAGGAAATATGACACTGTCAAACGTGTGACATCTCACGCTATGTTTCTTGTTCTTCTTCTGAGCCTTTTGGCTGCAGCCATTGGCATTCCTTCCCTACACGGATTATTTGGGGCCATGGGCGCTGATGAAGACGCTATTCAACTTATCAGTTCTTATATGATCCCGTATTTTATCGGGACATTCTTTGTCAGTATGCCGGTTGTCGGCAATGCTGCGCTTCGCGCCACAGGGGACGCCTTAATTCCCGCAGGCATTATGACGGTTGCGGCAATTGCCAATGCTATTTTTGATCCGCTTTTAATCTTTGGTTTATGGGGATTTCCACGTCTTGAATTATTCGGTGCAGCAATTGCCACTATCATTTCGAATTTCTGTGCCATGGCTGCAGGTCTATATATTATGTATCGACGCGGACTTTTTGACCTGTCGCACATCATAAATCTTCACGAGTTTGGTAACTCGATGCGCCGATTGCTGGTTATTGGTTTACCCGCCGGACTGACCAGTATGCTGCCATCTATTGTCGGATCATATATCAATCATCTTTTGTCGAAGGACGGAGATGCGGCTGTTGCGGCATTTGGAGCGGCATCACGCATTGAGGCCTTTACACAGGTTATTATGATGGCACTTTCTATCGGGATGGCCCCGATCATCGGACAAAACTGGGGCGCTCAAGATTTTGCGCGTGTGCGCGAGACCGTCAAGAATGCTCTGATCTTCTCTGTTCTTTGGTCTGCGTTTGTTGCCGCTTGCCTTGGTGGTTTTTCTCCGATGATTGCAACTTTATTCTCCGATGACCAAGATCTTGTCCATTATCTGACACTTTTCCTTTGGATTGTTCCGCTCTCTTATCCTTTGGGGAATTTAACACACGGATGGGGTTCTGTCTTTAATGCCACAGGAAAGCCGCAGATTTCTGCTTCTCTCCTGTTCTTCAAGATGATCGTTATTCTTATTCCGGCCTGCGCGATTGGCTATCATTTGTCGGGTGTAATCGGCGTCTTTTTTGCCATCTGTTTGACCAATGTTATCACGGGTCTTTCGTTCCATATTTGGGCATGGAAAAAAATCGGGTCAGTTGCCTGACCCGATTCATTCTTTTTCTCCTGAGACGATTTCTAGATCAATCCTCTTAATTGCTGATCTACGACGACGAGGTCAGCCAGTGCGAATTGTCCGGTCTTTTCCATCTCTTCGATCATGTGAATGACCAATTGAGCACGTGGGCAGAATTCATTGACCCACCTCATGGAAATTCCTTCATCTGCCGCTTTTTGCTTACAATCTTCGGCAATTCTGGATGTTAAAGATGACTGGATAATGTTGAGAGATTCAACGATTCCATTTGCCGCCATAGCCAGATCAGGATGATCTTCAGCCATATTTATGGCCTTAATCCGCAGACGTTCAAAGTGGAACAATCCACCCAGATCAAAGTAAATACGGGCTATTTTTGTTACATCCGCTTTCTGGCGTTGTGAAATCTGGACCAGATCAAATGCCGCACCGATCAACGGCAACATTGCAATCTCTTTTGCCAAGGCTTCAGGGATACCGTTTGACTGCCAATCTTTCGCGCGCATATCCATGTTGGAGCGAATATCCTGCGGCAATATCTTTGCCAGATTTTTCTTCAGAATAGTTACTTGTTTGGCAAAAACTTCACCATCTTTGGCGCGGTTGGCTTTGCGGCCCATTCTGGTCAGAAGCCAGTATGTTTCGCGTTCAGCCAATCTGGATGTTTTTATCATCGCCCGCAATTGGACTGTTGCAGGGATTTTGTTATCGAGAGCTTCAATATCATCCCAAATCTGACGCAATGTGAACGCATCACGCACGATCAGGTAAGCATTCGTCACTTCTGAAACATCCGCACCTGTGCGTTCCGTGACTTTTCTTACAAAGGTTGGTCCTAAGCGGTTGATTACCGCGTTGGATACAGCCATTGCAATGATCTCACGACGCAGTTGGTGATTGTGAATATCCTTGAGGTATTTCTTTTTCAAGACCTCAGGGAAGTAGTTTTCCGCCCAATCAACCATGGCAGGATCATCCGGCAAATTCGAATTCAAAAGAGCATTCGTGAAGGATAGTTTGCCGTAGGAGACCAGAAGAGAGAGTTCCGGACGTGTTAGACCCTTGCGTAATTTCATACGCTCTTCGATCTCTTCATCGTTGGGCAAGAACTCAACTTTTCTATTGAGCAATCCTGCTTTTTCCAAAGAACGCATGAAGGCTGCGTGCTCAGGAAGCAAATCCGCCGCTTGTGCTTCCATCAAGGACAGAGCCTGTGTCTGGAAGTAGTTATCTTGCAGCACGAGACGCGCAATATCATCTGTCATTTCAGTGAGAAGTTTATTACGGCTTGCCTGCGTCAGTTTTGTTTTTGGATCACGCACGACCTCAGAAAGCAAAATCTTGATATTCACCTCATGATCTGACGTATCCACACCGGCGGAGTTATCAATGAAGTCAGTATTAATCCGTCCACCTTTCTTGGCGTAGGCAATACGTCCACGTTGGGTTACACCCAGGTTCGCACCTTCACCAACGACTTTGGCGCGTATTTCATCTGCATTAACACGCAATGAATCATTACTGCGATCTCCTGCATCCAAGTTGGTTTCGGAGGCTGCCTTGATGTATGTCCCGATCCCTCCAAAGAAAAGCAGATCTGCACGCCCTCTCAACATAGCTTTAATCAACTCTGCCGGAGACACGGTATCTTTTTCAATATCGAACCGTTTCATGATTTCCGGCGTCAGTTTCAGGTATTTTTCTGAACGCAGGAAGATTTTTCCACCTTTGGACAATTTGGATGTATCGTAGTCACCCCATCCTTTTACAGCTTTGAACAGTCTTGCACGTTCTTTGAACGAGCTTGCCGCATCAGGTGTCGGGTCACAGAAAATGTGCATATGGTTGAACGCACCAACAAGGCGGATTTTCTTGGATTGCAACAATCCGTTTCCGAAGACGTCGCCCCCCATATCACCAACACCGATGACATCAAATTCCTGAGATTGGGTGTCGTGGTTTAATTCACGGAAGTGGCGTTTGACTGATTCCCACGCGCCACGCGCCGTAATTCCCATTTTCTTATGGTCATATCCGACGGAACCGCCGGAAGCGAAGGCGTCACCCAGCCAGAAACCATATTCTTCGGAAATGGAGTTGGCTATATCCGAGAAAGTTGCTGTCCCTTTATCGGCAGCAACAACCAGATAAGGATCATCTTCGTCATGACGCACGACATTTTCAGGCGGAAGGATTTTTTTACCCAGTCGGTTATCTGTGATGTCCAAAAGACCACGGATAAACGTGCGGTAACACGCGATACCTTCTTCCTGGAATGCTGCGCGACCTCCAGCTTTGGGCGGCATCTTTACAACAAATCCGCCTTTTGCTCCCATCGGAACAATAACGGAGTTTTTCACCTGTTGTGCTTTCATCAGACCCAAGACTTCCACACGGAAATCTTCATGACGATCAGACCAGCGCAGACCACCACGGGCAATTTTTCCACCGCGCAAATGCACCCCTTCGATACGCGGAGAGTACACGAAAATTTCTCGGTAAGGGCGCGGTTCAGGAATGTTTGGAACTTGCTTACTATCAAGCTTGATAGATACCCAGCTCTTTCCGCGACCTGCCTCATCCAATTGGAAGAAGTTGGTTCGAAGCGTTACTTTCATTGTCGAAAGAATGGCACGGAGAACACGGTCCTGATCGAGGGAAGATACGTTTTGCAGTTCCTGTTCGATTTTAGCTTCGATGTCGTCACATTTGTTCGCAACATTTTTACCCGTTTTGGTCTTCGGTTCAAATTTTGCGTAGAAATATTCGATCAGCAATTTGCCGATGACCGGATAATCGGTGACAGCTTGTTCCATATACGGCAAAGAGAATGGAATTTTTGTCTGACGCATATAACGGATATACGAGCGCAAAACCACAACATCACGCCATGGAAGTCCAGCCAGAAGCACCATGCGGTTCAGACTGTCATTCTCGATTTCCGTTTCCCAAATACCTTTAAGGCATTCTTCGAAATTCTCACGGATTTCCTGAATCGTTTCTTTGTTAATGCTGTTTTCAACGGCCCCGACGATCTCTGCTTCAAAATCCTGAATCCATAGTGGATATTCGTGGTCCCGCGGCCATATTTCGTGCGGGTATTCGGCATGAATTTTCAGACCCATGTTCTCAAGAACCGGCAGAATGTCCGAGAGTGGCACAGCTTGGTGCGGTGAGTATAATTTCAACGAGACCTGATTGGATCCCGAACCATGCGGACGATAGAGATCTACGTCAGGCTTATTGGTCTCGAGAATAACCTCTAGCTTATCAATATCATGTGCTGCCTGACGAGTCAGATATGCTTCCTTATATGAAACAGGGAACGCATTTCCGTAGCGGTGAGCTATGGCGGCTGCATCGTCTTCATTTTCAAGATACTCCACCAGCGTATCATTCAAACGCTCACTCCAGTTTCTTCCTTCTGTCTGGAGGCGTTGTTCAATTTTGGCTGTATCAAATTTCTGTTTAGTTTCCTGATCGCATTCCAGAGTGAAGCTGGCGCGCACAAGCGGGGAATCATCAACAACAGATTGGAAATTTACAAAACGCGCACCCAGCTCTTCTTCCAGAATCATACTGAACCTAATCCGCAGACGTGTGTCGTAGCGGTCGCGTGGGATATATACCAGACAGGAAATTGTTCTACCGAACATATCAGGACGCACAAACAGAGCGATGCGTGGGCGTTCTTGCAAACGCAGAATTTCCATACAGGTTTTGTAAAGTTTATCTTCGTTGATTTGGAAAAGTTCATCGCGCGGATATTTTTCAAGAATATGGCGCAAAGCACGCCCACTGTGCTCTCCCGTTTCAAAACCTGCTTTGTGAATAACATTTTCGACCTTGTACCAAAGATAAGGCACGGTTGCGATACCGCG
Organism: Alphaproteobacteria bacterium; assembly: GCA_003245575.1. Lineage (GTDB taxonomy): Bacteria > Pseudomonadota > Alphaproteobacteria > Micavibrionales > Micavibrionaceae > UBA1573. The sequence goes on from QKCR01000071.1 coordinate 24,167, forward strand.
AGAGTAGGTTACGGATGTGAACAATCCGATCACATGCGTTTCCCCCGTTACATTTCCTTTATTATCAAAGTTGCGAATCACAACACAATCAACTGGAACACGGCGGTGCACGTCAGAACGGCGCATCAGTTTCGTTATAAAAAGTTGAGGTGCATCTTTTCTGGCATCTAGGTTGGTTACAAAACGGTCTTGGTCGATGTCTTCCAGAAATTTTTCCTTACGATCAACACTAAAGAGACCATATCCGGAGCCTTTGACTTCGGCTATCTTCTGGCTTTTGCCGCTGCCGGTGATTTTATAATCTATACATCCCAAGAGCGTGAAGTTGTCATCATGAATATATTGCAAGAAATCCTGATATTCCTGATAGAGGCGATCAGTTTGCCCGGGCAGTTTAACCAGATTTTCTTTGGCTTCATTCAAAGCATGGCGAACATGTCTCCAGTCGCGTGTTGCGAGACTTGTATCTGCGATAATTTCTTGAAGATCTCTTTCAACTTCCTGCATTTGTTCATCTGTTAAACGACGGTTTAACTGAATGAACATATGCATTTGCCCACGAACTTCTTCACTGCGCGCCGCTTCACGCGAGATGTATTCCGTTTTTTTACCTGATGATTTTTTGTAAAGGCGCGGATGAAAAATCTGTTCGATCAAATAAGATTTTTCAGATACGTAAGCTGTGACAGAGTCGATAAAAAATACCATATCATCACTGACAATATTAATGACTGTATGGACATTATACCAACCATGGGTGTCTTGTGCCGGATTACAAACCTCAATGAGACATTGTCCTGTCTTGCGGCGATCCGATAGCTTCTCGTGCATCGGAATTACATTGGCCAGCAGATCATCTGCAATATCCGATCTCCCGCTGTCTTTTAAGGCTGTTAAAAAAGCCTTAGCGAACGGTCCTGATTTTATTGCAGAGTCTTTTTGTGATTGTTTGCTTTTCTTTACACTGGCTGACACAGTCTGTCTCCTCTTAGCCTGAGATAAAAACGAGATGGATTTATCCATCAACGAGGCCAGTCCGTATCCCTGTCTTTCAAGTTTACGAGGCCTGACGGGAGCAAACATGATATTGTCGACAAGGTCAAGGGGGAGTGCTCTGCACAAATTACATGACAGAGATTCGCCTTCCGCCTAGAAGGGGCCCTCTATAGAGACTTCGATTGCTTCTCGTCCCTTTTCTGCGACTTTGTATTTTACCCGAATACGTTGTCCTGCTTCGACAGTTTTAATTTCGCAACGGTCCAGGCAGGATTTGTGAATAAAAATATCCTTCATTCCATCATCGGGTAAAATAAAACCGAATCCCTTGTCCTCATAATAGAGTTTTACGATGCCTTTGGTTGTAAACTCACCTTTTTCATCAGGATCGAAATGAACCTGTTTATCCGGGCAGTCACCTAAAGAAACAATCTCAATTACATTGATGACGTTCGCGCCTTTTTCCCCGTATTCGACTTCGCACAAAAGCTCCGCCCCTTCGCCAAGCCCATATACACCCAGTCGTTGTAACTGCGTGATGTGCAGGAACGCATCTGTCTCTGTCCCTTCGGGAATGACAAAGCCGAATCCTTTAGCAGCATTAAACCATTTCAGCTTTGCTTTTACTGTCCCACTGTTTTTGTCTAACGAAATGTCTCGCGCCAAGGTCATCTTGAAACTATCTTTCTTTTTCGATCTTAGGTGGGGAGTATAATATAAACAAAAGTATAGCGTCCATAGGTCTTTTTAAAAAAAAATTACCAAATGGCCTGCTACTGTTTTATCTCCCCTGTCATGACTTTGACTCAGTATCATGTTAATATGCAAGAATATGTTATTGTGACCTGCAAAAAAAAATTCTGAAAAGGTGCCGCTAGTGCAGCAAAATAAAGACGTTGACGTACATTTCTGGTTAAATTCTTATCCTGAGAAAATTGATTGGAACATACAAGGATATGCTGCACTTTCAACAGGGCCCATTTTCCAATACCTCGAATCAACACGCAGAAAATTCCCGCACCGCCCTGCCTTTCGTTTTATGGGTAAGAGCTGGACATGGGAGGAAATCGGCTCTTTGGTTGACCGTATGGCTAAAGGCCTGCACGATCACGGGGTCGAACGTGGTGTTAAAGTCGGCCTGTGTTTACCAAACTGCCCCTACTTCCTGATTGCATACTACGCGATTGCAAAAACCGGCGCGACGATTGTCAATTATAACCCGTTGTATGCAGAAGACGAACTGGCTAATCAGATTGAAGATAGTCAAACTGATTATATGGTAACAGTTGATTTGGCGATGATTTACGACAAACTCGGAAAAATGCTGCACCGCACGAGACTGAATCAGATCATTGTCTGCCCGTTTTCATCTTGCCTGCCTTTTCCTAAAAACATTCTTTTTTCCCTGTTTAAAAAAGCAGATCAGGCCAAAATACCGAATGATGATCGCCATGTTTATTTCAAACAATTGATTAGCAATGACGGTCGATTCCAGGCACCTATCATTAATACCGATTCAGATGTCGCCCTATTGCAATATACAGGTGGGACTACCGGTATTCCCAAAGGGGCGATGCTGACCCATTCGAATTTAACGGCAAATGTCGAGCAATGCCTTCGGTGGTTCTATGACGTTCATCCGGGTGAAGAACGAATGCTCGCTGTTATTCCGTTCTTTCATGTGTTTGCGATGACCACGGTTTTGAATTTGAGTGTTAAGTGCGGATTTGAGATTATTGCCTCGCCCCGCTTTAATCTTGATGAGACTCTGGATCTCATCCACAACGAAAAGCCCCACTTCTTTCCGGCAGTTCCTGCGATCTATAATGCGATCAATGCACACCCTCATCTTAAAAATTATGATCTGACTTCGTTGAGGTACTGTATTTCCGGCGGGGCTCCACTTCCTGTTGAAGTCAAAAAAGCCTTTGAAGCAGAAACCGGATGTGTGCTGGTTGAAGGATATGGTTTGACCGAAACTTCACCTGTGGCATGCGCCAACCCGATTGAAGGGATGAACAAGTCAGGTTCTATCGGCCTGCCTCTTCCCGGCACAATTGTTGAATTACATGATGCGGATACAGGTGAGCTTGTGACCGAGGTCGGTAAACGCGGCGAGATATGGATTAAAGGCCCGCAAGTCATGAAGGGATACTGGAACAAACCGGATGAAACTGCGAAAGTTCTGGAAGACGGTTTCCTAAAGACAGGGGACGTCGCGACTTATGACGAAGACGGATATATCTTTATTGTTGACCGTATCAAAGACCTAATCCTTGTGAACGGATATAATGTGTATCCACGCCTTATCGAAGAGGCTATTTATCAGCATCCTTCAGTTGAGGAATGCGTTGTTGCTGGCGTTACTGATCCTGCCCGAGGTGAGGTTCCGAAAGCCTGGATTAAATTACGCGAAGGTCGGAAATTGTCCGAAGAAGATTTACGCCTGTTTCTGGAAGAAAAAATTTCCCGTATCGAAATGCCGCGTCATATCGAATTCCGTGATGAGCCTTTGCCAAAAACTATGATCGGCAAATTGTCAAAGAAAGACCTTGTTGCGCAGGAAATTGCCAAAAACCAAGCTATTTCAAGCCCATAATCCCGTCCAAATTAGATCAAATCCAATCATTTCTTTAAATTTCAGTAAAGCCTCTATGGCACACTGGAATTTGGGTGAATACACCCTGCTTGGTATATAAAAAAATGGGTATGGGAGAAATCTCCATGATCGGTTGGATTTGCAAGTTTTTAAGAAGTGAGCGCGCGTCTGTGTTGCCTACTCTGGCGATTACGCTGCCCGTTGTCATGGGGATGACTGCTCTGGGTACAGACGGTTCTTTTTATGTCATGAAGAAATCTGACCTTCAGACCGCGGCTGACGCAGCCGCATATGCAGCCGCATGGGAGATGTCCCAAGGCAGTGAAGATAATATGGATTACATGGCAGGTCTTGAGGCAGAGCGGAACGGATTTAATCCTGCTGATGGGACATTGAATGTTGAGGCAGTAACACAACTTGACGGACAAATTGCTGTCCAAGCGACCATCATACAAGATGCACCTTTATTCTTCTTCAAAGCCTTGTTTGCCCAGCCTTTCAAAATTCAGGTTAATTCAGAATCTCTGGTGAGTAACGACTATCTCGGGAACTATTGCATTCTGGCTCTTGAAGAAGAGGCTTCTGGCGCCTTCAAGACAGTAGGAACAGTTGAAATTCAGGCCGCGTCCTGTGGTCTTGCTGTTAACTCCAGCGCAGAAGATGCCATTGAGCTTTCTGGGAATATTGATCTGAATTTCGGAACAGTTACTATTACAGGTGACTATGATGTTAATGGCGGTGCGGCAGAATTTAATTATTCTTCCCTAAAATCACATGCATCTCGTGTTCTTGATCCGTATTCTGATCTCGAGGTTCCTGAAACCACGCCATGTACTGCTTCTGCTGTAAGAGCAGGGACACGCATCACAGGTTCCGGGACGGCTGTTCTCAATCCCGGAGTTTATTGCGGTGACCTGACCGCCACGGGGAACAACGATATTATCCTCAATCCGGGCATCTATATTATTGATGGTGGTGACTTCCATATTCAGGGTGGCGGGACCATTACCGGTGAAGGTGTGACCATTATCATGACCAATACCGGTGCAGGTGTTTGGGGTAAATTAACTATCTCAGGTAACCGTGTTGTGCGTATCAGCGCACCGACAGAAGGGTATTTTGCAGGGGTAGCGTTCTTTGTGGATCGCAACTCTCCGGAAGATGCTATTACTCATAGCATTACTGGGACCGCAGACATTCTTATTGACGGTGTTGTGTATGTCCCATCTACCAATCTGGTTTTCGGAGGAACATCTTCTTCACTCTCGGACAGCTTTGTTGGTTGCACCAAATTGATCGGCCAGATCATCTGGTTACATGGGACTCCCGTTCTGGGAACAGATTGTGAAGGTAGTGCCGTGCGCGAAATCGGCAACCGTGTTGTGAAACTGACGGGCTAAGGATCAAGAGGATTTTATGAAACTATTCTGGAGAACTTATTCCGAATCAGAGAATGGCGTCGCGGCTGTCGAATTTTCGATGATCGCGCCAATCCTCATTTTGATGATGATCGGCTTGATGGATTTAGGCCTGTATGTTCGCGATAAGATGAAGCTCGAGCAAATTTCACGTGCTGCTGTTGATTACGTGATGCAGGGCGGGCAAGAAGAAAATATTAGTGAAGATATTGTTACCTACTACGATTCGGAACATGCCGGAGATTATACAGTGACAACCGAGAGAGTTTGCACATGCTCTGACGGGGTAGCCCAATCTTGCGATGCAGTTTCTTGTGATTTCGGCGATTATTCCCGCCAATATTTTCAAGTTAATGTAGCGCGCACCTATGAGACATCTTTTCCCTATCCGGGAATTCGTAACGAAATTGATATGAGCGGATTTGCCCGCATGAGACTGGATTAGATTATGAGACGTAACAGTATATCATTTATCCGGAACTGGTTTAAAAATGAGGATGGTTCAACTGCCGTGGAGTTTTCCATGGTCGGAATGGGTTTCATTCTTTTGATGATGGGTATTCTTGAATTCGGACGTTTTGCCTGGACATCAAACGTAATTGATTATGCAGTTGATGAAGCTGCGCGTTATGCCATCTTACATCAGGATGCCACGACGTCAGATGTCGAGACCTATGCCAAGGATCGCCTGAATGATTATTTTGTCCCTGAGGCTGCTCTTAGTTTAGACGTTCAAAATACAAGTGTTTCCGGCGTTGATTTTATAGAGATTTCAGGAAATTATCATTTCACCTCTATGATAAGCGGATTGCTACCGGAATCTTTATCGGAGATTGATCTGAGTGTTTCATCCCGACGTCCTGTTTACACGTATGATTAGTTCTAAAATTTTTAAAAAATAAAACCAGCCATTTCGGGCTGGTTTTTTTGTTTCTTAAATTCGGACTGACTAGCGGCCACGGGTAGGGAAAGACGGTGTCGGAATTACAGATTCAAGGTTCGGGACACGACCGCGAACTGCAGAAGGGATTTTAAAGTCGCTCAGATCACGTGATCCATCAACTTCAACTACCACTTGGCTGCCTTTGGTGCGTCCAGGAAGTGTTTGTTCCATATATTTCACGACAGTAGCGGCGTAGTTTTGCGCTTGTGTCAGTTCGGTTTTACAAGCAGCTGCTGCTTTCTGTTCTTCGACCTGTGCTTTTCTGTCTACAAAACCGATGATCTTTCCGAATGTAGAAGCAGCAACGTTACGACCTTCACATGCGTTCAGGAACATATGCATAAATGCCTCTCTTACAGGTTTGTTCTCGTCGATTTTTCCTGTGGCTTTGTCTTTATGACCGACACGGATACCAACACATGTATCATCCAGATTAGTGGCAGTTGCAGTTGCATTGGCCCAAAGGCGACCGGCGTCAGAACGCTCTTTCAATGTCACTTCACAGTATTTGTCAGGATAGAGACCGGATTTGGCCGGGCGGGCCATCGGTTCAACTTTCGGAGCTTCAGGACGTGCCTGTGGTGCTGTTCCTGCAGTCCCTTGGGTCGGAGCTGCATCAGGCTGGCTGGCTTGTGGGCGAATAAATCCGCCTTGTGTTGCGTTACACCCGGCAAGGGTTGCTGCCAAAACTACAGTGCTTGCTGCACTTGCAAAATTCAATTTCATGTTCACACCTTCTAAAATATTTTGTTGTTTGTGGGTGTGACAATACTGCTTTTTCGTAAATATGTCAAATTTTGTATATATAAATATTGAATAGGGCCTCCTGCACGGTTATCCGCGCAGGCTGGCTCCGGTTTTTTGCTCAACAACTGCCACGATTTTCTGTGACAAGCCCTCGATTTCCGCGTCCGTCAGGGTATGGTCGCGCGGTTGGAGCGTGACGGCTATTGCCACGGACTTTTTACCCTCTTCGACGCCTTTACCTGTATAAATATCGAAGATTTCGACATTTGCGATCATATTCCGATCAACAGACTTAATGGCGCGGATAAAGCTATCTGCTTCGATACCTTTATCAGCCAGAAATGCAAAGTCACGTTTGACGGGTTGGAAGCTCGGTAAATCGACAAGCGGTAGGGCTGTGCCTTTTTTCTTCTGCTCGGGAATTTTCTCAATGAACAGTTCAAAGCCGACGACTTTGTCGGAGACTTTCATCTTATCCAAAAGAGCAGGATGAATTTCCCCGAAATAAGCGATGATATTCGGCCCCAGCCTTAAAGCGCC
>QKCR01000131.1 GCA_003245575.1 Alphaproteobacteria bacterium
CGGGATTATTCGCACGCCGAAGCCTGATTGTTTCTTGAACGGCATTACCCGCCAGACTGTTATCGAATTGGCTGCTCAGCTTGGATACACACTTGAAGAAGATACTATTACGATGGAAGACCTGAAATCTTCGGATGAAGTCTTTATTACAGGTACTGCTGCCGAAGTGACCGCTATCGGTAAAATTGATGATACACTTTATCAGGTCGGCCCCGTGACCCGCGCCCTACGCGAAGCCTATGAAAGTCTTGTGCGGGGAAAGTTCTTATCTAAATCGGCTGCGGCATAATATTTTTTATCGCACCGCAATATTTTCTTGACTTATGGGGTTTGTAACCCCATATAGGCCTTGAATTTTCAATTCAATCCAAACATTGCAGATCTGACACATTCTCGCAGAGGAAACTCTCCAAGGGTACGAGGTCTGCTCAACCATATTTATATTATTTTTGAAAGGTGCTGGCGATGAGCAAACTCCTGCGTGGACGTTTTACACTTAAAAACCTACTCTCCATAACGTTTGCAGTCGCCGTTTCGGCGCAGAATGCTTATGCATCTGAGCCAGAATGTTCTGAGATGACCGGTCAGACTATTGTTGGGACTGCCTCGTGGTACGGCGGAAAGTTTCATGGACGACGAACTGCAAACGGAGAACTCTTCAATAAGTTTGCCTTTACTGCAGCCCATAAGAAAATAAAAATGGGTACTGTGGTACGTGTGACCAATCTGGAGAATGGAGAAAGCGTCAACGTACGGATAAATGATCGTGGACCATATCATGGCAAGCGTGTTCTTGACCTTTCCCGGGCTGCTGCTCAGGAAATAGGTATGATTGATACAGGTACAGAAAAAGTTCGTATTGATGTTTGTGCGCCGGATGACTCTGTACGCTATTCCATGCGCTAAACACTACTTATATTTTTCTAAGCAGACGCTCTTTTGTTTCTAAATCTGCAAACGAGGCCATAATCGCATTTCGGGTCACGGCTCGGAGTTCCTCTTCGGTAAAGCCAAATTCTTCATGGGCAATTTGATATTCTTTGCCAATAGTGGTGCCGAAGAGCCCCGGATCATCGGAGTTGAGGGTAATTGATACGCCTGCATCATAAAGTTTTCGCAGCGGATGTGACTTAAAGTCCGGATATTCTTTGACAGCCAAAATATTGCTGGTCGGGCAAATTTCGAGCGTAATGTTGCGGGCAATCAACTCTTGAACAAGTGCAGGATCTTCGCTGCATCTAACGCCGTGCCCCATACGATTGAGCGGCAGACGATGCAGGGCGTCCCACCCGTTTATCGGCCCTATATTCTCAGCGGCATGCGCCCGAACCCCCAACGGTTTACCGTATTCTTTCAGCACATGTTTATAGGCGTCCTCAAAAGCAGATAAATCACCTTCTTGCTCTCCACCAGCTATATCCAAACCAACTATATAAGGGTGTTTGTACGAGAGAATAATATCCGCATCACTGACTGCTCCATCCGGACGGTGCCGTTCAAATGTCATAGTCAGTCGCGATTCAATTCCTGTATCGGCTTTTGCGCGATCCATGCCGCGAGCCATACCGTCAATCATGTCCTTATAGCTTATACCCGAGACAATGCATTGTCCCGGATAGCCGCTTGGCTCGACATAAATCGCCCCCTCTTTTGCACAGCGGGTCAGGTAATCATACATCAATGTTTCATAGTCGTCAGATGTCTGTAGGCAGCGTGCCATTTCCTGATACACCCGCGTTACCAGATCAATAAATCCGCTCCACTTGTAGGATGTTCCGTCTTTAGAAAAAATATCAGGGTTAAGTGAAATGTTGTTGCGCTTTGCAATCAGTCGCGCCATGTCAGGCGTTACTGTCCCTTCAATATGGACGTGGAGCTCGGCTTTTGGAATTGTACTAAGTTGTTGAGAACTCCTCATTCCCCGCTCTTCCCAAACAATACCTGACGGATTAGAAAGGCAGCAAAACCCCAGAAGAAAACGGCCAATAACCAGTTCAGAACAGGAATATCAACTTTTAACATTCCCATGACACTGGCAACGCCCCCAATCCCTAAGAATAAAGACACAAGAACTGCCAAGCCTTTATTCTTTGCGGCCCATTTTGCAGTCTCTCTTATATCCCATCGCGCTATTTTTTGTGTCATTCGCATCGCCCCCCTTGCGATTATGAATTATACATTAAAGCGGAAAAGAATAACATCTCCGTCATTAACAATGTATTCCTTGCCTTCAGAACGGAGTTTTCCGCCGTCTTTTGCTCCCTGCTCGCCTTTACACGTGACATAGTCTGCGAAGGCAATAACTTCTGCGCGGATAAATCCGCGTTCGAAATCAGTATGAATGACGCCTGCGGCCTGTGGTGCTTTTGCGCCGACAGGAATAGTCCATGCGCGCGCTTCTTTAGGGCCGACCGTGAAGTATGTTTCAAGGCCAAGAAGCTTATAGCCTGCACGGATAATCTTGTTGAGCCCCGGCTCTGTTAGGCCCAAAGTCTCAAGAAACTCTTTTTTCTCTTCTTCTGATCCCAGTTGTGCGATTTGAGATTCAATCTCTGCGCAAATCACAACGTACTCATAATTTTTTTCTTTAGCCATGGCCGCGACCTTTTCCGTCATGGCATTGCCTTTTTCCGCGTCGTCTTCCAGCACGTTACAAACATAGAGCATCGGCTTGGATGTCATGAGGAAGAGTTCCTTCATGGTTTTTTCCATGTCTTCCGGAACGTCCACTGTTCTTGCCGGTTTTCCTTCTGCAAGTACCGCATGAACTTTCTGCATGAAATCGAGCTGGGATTTCAGAGCCTTATCACCTGATTTTGCTTTTTTTGTAAGGTTATCAATCTGACGCTCGATACTTTCTAGGTCAGCCAACATCAATTCTGTTTCAATGATTTCAGCATCGCGGATCGGATCGACAGAGCCCTCGACATGTGTAATGTTTTCATCTTCAAAACATCTCAAGACATGAATGATCGCGTCCACTTGACGAATGTTGGACAAGAATTTATTGCCCAGTCCTTCGCCTTTGGATGCCCCTTTTACAAGTCCCGCAATGTCTACAAATTCCAACTGGGTAGGAACTATGCTTTGTGATCCACCAATTTCAGCCAGCTTATAAAGACGGTCATCGGGAACTGCGACACGTCCCACGTTCGGTTCAATCGTACAGAACGGGAAGTTTGCAGCCTGAGCGGCGGCTGTGGCTGTAAGCGCATTAAAAGTGGTTGATTTTCCAACGTTTGGAAGTCCAACAATTCCGCAATTAAATCCCATTTTTTTCGTCTTTCTTTACTTGGTCGTTTTGTTCAGTCGGTTTTTCTTTTTTAGGTTTTGGCGGCTGGGTCGCACGTGCCACATTATTTAAAAACCCTGCGTCATCGCCTTTTAGCAGAACAGGGGTTTCTTTCGCAATGGCAGTAATCAGCTTTACCAGCCAGTCTTCGTCGGATTTGGCAAAATTTCCGAGCACATATCCAGAGACGCGATCTTTATCTCCCGGATGCCCGATCCCCATGCGTATGCGCTTGTAATTCGGGTTATCGAGCCAGTCGTCCATTGAACGTAGACCATTATGACCCGCTGCACCACCGCCGACTTTAATCTTGAGTTTTCCCGGCGCACAATCCAGCTCATCATGGAACGTGATAATGTCGCTTGTGGGGATTTTATAAAACTTGGCGACTTCACCGACAGATCGTCCTGACTCGTTCATATAGGTTTGGGGTTTCAAAAGCGCAACTTTCTCTCCCTTGATGGTTCCTTCTGCATAGAGACCTTTGTATTTTTGCCTGAAAGCAGGAAAACCATAAAGATCTGCAATAGCATCAATCGCCATAAATCCAATGTTATGGCGGTTACGTTCATATTCCGATCCCGGATTGCCTAAACCTACGAGTAAAATCATGATGCTTTCTACATAAAAGAAATCCCCCTGAGAGCCAAGATATAAAAGGCTCAGAGGGGGATTTTATTCTTTATATTCTGTTATTTTTTAGCAGCAGGTGCAGCGGCAGCAGGTGCAGGTGCAGCGGCGGCATCAGCAGCGCCTTCAACAGGCTCTGCTTTGATTGTTGGCTCAACAATGTTTGCCAATGTCACTTCGCCTTCCATATGCATAACTTCTGCGCCTTTTGGCAGTGCTACGTCTTTCAATTTGAATGCATGGTTCAATCCTGCAGCACCCATATCGATTTCGATTGATTCAGGGATAGAGCCGGCTGCGCAACGGATTTCCAAGTGGTGGTGTGCCACGTTCAGAATACCTTTTGCTTTAATGCCTGGACATGATTCCTGATTGGTGAAGTGCAGAGGTACAGAGACGATCAGTTTGGTTTTAGGACCAACGCGCATGAAATCGACGTGCTCAACACGGTCTGTGACCGGGTGCAACTGAATGTCACGAGCCAAAACGCTTACTTTATCGCCATCCACGTCCAGATCACACATATGTGTTTTCATGCCGCCCTTCAAGAATTGGAGGGTAATATCTTTTTCTGAACAGGAGATCAGTACAGGAGCTTTATTGTCTCCGTAAATCACTGCTGGGATACGTTGTTCACGACGCAAAGCACGAGCGACCCCCTTACCGGCCCTATCACGTTTTTGCGCCGTCAAAGTGTAATGTTTTGACATAGCTAATTTCCTTTATGTAAAATATTGATAAAATCTACCCTTGTGACCTCCAGGGGTGCCAACAAGGATGGGGTGGTTTAACAGGAAAACCACCCAACAATCAAGCTTTATTTGGGATAAATCTACTTGAAAAGAGCCGAAATCGACCGGTCTTCCGCAATACGTAAGATTGCCTCACCCAACAGTGGAGCAATGGTCAATTGTTCAAATTTTTCAGACTTTTGAGATGCTTCACTGGCCACAATACTATCCGTTGTGATCAGTTTCTTGATCGGAGACTTCTCAACACGGTCAACAGCGAATCCTGAAAGGACACCGTGTACCACGTATGAATAGACATCCTCCGCCCCGTTCTCGAGGAGGGCCACGGCGGCGTTACACAATGTACCGGCAGAATCAACAATGTCATCAATCAGGATACAGGTCTTACCAGATACGTCCCCAATTACGTTCATCACTTCGGACACGCCAGCCTTTTCACGACGCTTGTCAATAATAGCCAGTTCGGCGTTCAGACGTTTTGCCATCGCACGCGCACGAACCACGCCACCAATATCCGGAGAGACGATCATAATATCCTTGCCCGCAAATCGTTGTTGCATATCAGGCACCATCACAGGAGAGGCAATCAGGTTATCGGTTGGAATATCAAAGAAGCCCTGAATTTGACCCGCATGCAAATCAAGCATCAGCGCACGGTTTGCGCCTGCGGTTGTAATCAGGTTTGCGACCAGTTTTGCGGTAATCGGTGTGCGTGAACCTGTACGACGGTCTTGTCTGGCATATCCGAAATAAGGAATGACTGCTGTAATGCGGCGTGCAGAGCTACGACGCAATGCATCGAGCGTAATCAGCAATTCCATCATGTGGTCGTTGGCAGGATAAGATGTCGGTTGAATGATAAAGACATCTTCCCCGCGGATGTTCTCGTCAATGTCGACAAAGACTTCCATATCGGCAAAACGCTTGATATTAGCTTTAGCCAGTGGGACATCGAGGTAGTTGGAGATAGCCTGAGCCAAGGGTTGGTTGGCGTTTCCAGCGATCAGCTTCATTTTGAGCCCTTTATTTCGGTTTGTTGCTACGCAAGCACTATATGAAATCCGACTGATAAATCAAGCTTATATGATCGTAATGACTGAAATTTGCCGCCCATATTCCGCTTCTCCCCTATGGGTTGAGCGACGAAAGCTGAAATAGTCTTGCTCAAGGCGGTATGTATCCTGACTTACTGCGTTGATGTGTCTCACACCCGCATCCCTTAAACGATGGGCAACATAAGACTCGAGGTCGAAGTAAAGACTATCGCCTTTTTCCACGAAAAACCTCTCGGAAGATGCATCTTTTTCCAAAAACGGACGCTTAAAATCCTGCCCGACTTCATAACTTGCCTGTGCAATGCATGGTCCGATGGCGCATTTAATAGTTTCTCTGAGACATCCTAGCTCAACCATCTTATTGAGCGTGCTCTCGCAAATGCCTCGAAAAGCACCGCCCCAACCTGCGTGGGCTGCACCAATGACCGTCTGACCGTCCAGCTTTTTCCCTTCGAACAGAACAGGCGCACAATCCGCTGTCATAACCCCTAAGGCCAGCCCTTTTTGATCCGTGACCAAAGCATCGCCTTCCACGACAGATTCATTTTCCGAAATATTTTCCGCATCCAGGCACAGAGCCGAATGAATTTGTTTCAAAGTCACCAACCGTTTTGCTTTCTGTTGCTCTCTGACGGTTTCCCTATTTTGACGCACTAATTCAACGTCATCTCCCGAATATGGGGTGACATTCAAACTTTCAAACACAGAACTGCTTACCCCGCCTTTTCTTCCGAAAAATCCATGACTAACATTATCCGAAAAAAATTCAGGGATGATGAGCGCTTTCATTTCCAAGCCTCCATAACCTTAAACATATGCCCCATTTGGTCGTCGTCAAGCAACCGATGCAGTGCCGCGTCAATGTCATCCCCCTGCAATACACTTGCGCTTCTTTTTAGCTGCTCAGCTCTTTCAACTATCCCATAACGCATTAAGAAATCTTTTTGAGTTGAAATATTTGCTGCTATTTCCTGATTCAAAATCTGAAGTTTGAGACGTTCGAAATCCACATGGGACGTCAGATCTGCGTCACCTTGATGATCCAAGACATCTACAAATTCATGCCTCATTACGGCTTGAAATGTGTCGCCACATGCCGAACGATCATGACCATAGTCAATCATAAGGACGGCCCCACCCTGATTGCTTATTTTTTCGATCATTTTTTTGTAAACAGCCTCGCGGGAAGGAGCATATTCAAAAATATCGCCATCTCTTGCTTGAGGGAAATCTACCCCCGTCACCTGACCACCAATACCGAATATGAGCTGTACATTATTATGAGCTCCGATTACTCGCTCACGCCATCCCTGTTGAATGTGTATATATTGACGAATAGGTAGAGCATCCAAGAACTCATTCCCAATCATCAAGATCGGCGCATTATCGGGAAGAGACACCAAATCATCGTGCCATTCGACGTCCCAATCTTGCAGAGCTTCTTTTTGTTTTGCTCGTAGAGCCGGAGATGTTTCAACCAGATGCACACGCAATGCGGCGGCAAAATCAGGTATCAGTTTTGCAATCCGCAAAAGGTCCGCCATTAGAGTTCCGCGACCAGGACCAAACTCAACCAAATGTATTTTCTGAGAGTTCCCAAGGCGCACCCATTGCTCCCCCGCCCAAATACCGATCATTTCACCAAAGAGTTGGGAAATTTCAGGGGACGTCGTAAAGTCGCCCAAAGCCCCCAAGGGGTCTTGCTTAATGTAGTATCCGTATTCAGGATGCGCCAAACATAATGTCCAATATGCATCGATCTGCATCGGGCCATGAGCCAGGATATGATTTATGACTACGTCTTTAAGCTGGCGCATCGTCTAGCCCATCCGATCACAACCAAACCTGCAATCATCATCGGTATACACAGGATTTGCCCCATTGTGACCTGTTCAAAGATAAAGCCCAGTTGGACATCAGGTTCGCGGAAAAATTCGATACAGAACCTGAACCCTCCATATAAGAGCAAGAAGGCTCCGGCAACTGTTCCCGGGCGATTTCTGATTTTATTACTGTGCATCATTGCAAACAGAATTAAAAACAGGATCAGACCTTCAAATGCAGCTTCATAAAGCTGGCTTGGATGACGCGGCAACTCTCCTCCGCGCGGGAAGATCATACCAACGCTTGCATCCGTCACGCGGCCATATAATTCCCCATTAATAAAGTTGGCTACTCGTCCAAGGAAAAGCCCTATCGGCACAACAGTAGTCACAATGTCCGCCAAGCGGAATAATGAGATGTTCTTGATTTTTGCATATGCAATGAGTGCGCAAATGACCCCCAACGCACCCCCGTGAAATGACATCCCGCCGTGCCAGAGTTTTAAAGCCTCCAGGGGCTGATCCAGATACATCGGTAAATTATAGAACAGGACATACCCGACACGCCCGCCAAGTAAAACACCGATGATGGCCCACGTGATAAAATCATCCATATCGTCCTTGTTCGGACGTGTGCCCGGCGCATAACGACGCGCCAGATAAATTGCCAATTGCCACCCGAGAATAAATCCCGTGACATAGGCAAGCGCATACCAATGAATTTCGAAATTGTGGCCAAGAACTTGAAAAGTAAAGGCCACAGGATCAATTTTCGGAAAGTCTAATGCCATTCGGTACGCCGTATTTCTTAACGATATTGATCGTCGGGCAAGGACATATAATTCACAACATAGTCATGAATCCCGTCCTCGAGAGACGTAAATTCCTTTGTGTATCCGGCGGCACGCAACTTATTCATATTGGCTTCGGTAAAATACTGATAGCGCCCCTTAAGCTCTTCAGGCATATCGAAATACTGGATTTTTTCCTTCATATTCGCTGCCTTAAATGTTGAGATGGCCAGATCCTTAAAGCTGCGCGCTTTTCCTGTCCCGACATTAAATAATCCGCTGACATCCTTGTTCTGGAATAACCAGAGCATGACATCCACGCAATCCTTCACATAGACGAAATCGCGTAATTGTCCACCATCTTCATAATCAGGATGGTGTGATTTAAACAATCGGGCCGAAGCTCCGGCTGCGACCTGAGGGTAGAGCTTACAGACTACGCTCATCTGATCGCCTTTATGGTATTCGTTCGGTCCATAGACGTTAAAGAATTTTAGACCACACCATTGTGGAGGGGCTCCCCCTTCTTCTTCTTTATAAATAATCCCTGATGCGTATCTATCCATCAGATGTTTAGACCAGCCGTAAGGGTTTAGCGGACGCAAGCTTGATAAAAAGACAGGAGTATCTTCGTCATCAAAGCCTTCTGTTCTGTCTCCGTAAGTTGCGGCGGATGATG
>QKCR01000056.1 GCA_003245575.1 Alphaproteobacteria bacterium
ATGCACTTCTAAAAAGTAAAGGAATATATTCCTTTACTTTTTCCAAAGTTTCTGACAGTCTAATCCCGCGTACATTCGGAATACTCACCCATGCCGTAAAAATGGCAAAGCATTTGCGCGAAAAGAAAACAGGTTTATCAGAGAAAAAATCTGCTAAAAAAGGATAACAGGCGAAAACGAACTATACAAAATGACCATGCAGACACATACATTTCAGACGTACACACCTTCAGGCAAAGGCTACACGCTCCACTATAAAATCTGGGGCGAACATCGTCCGAAAGAGAACACCCTCGTCTGCGTGCATGGGCTGACAGGAAACTCAGGCGACTTCAAATATGTCGGCGAACAACTCTCAGCAGAAGACAATATGCGTGTGGTTGCCATCGACATGGCAGGCCGCAATGACAGCGACTATTTTGATGACCCTCTCGACTATAACTTCGACCAATATTTAAAAGACTTGGACGGCCTCCTAAAAGAAATCGGCTGCACTTCCCCTGCCTCATGCGATTGGCTCGGTGTATCTATGGGTGGACTGCTTGGCCTTTATATAGCAGGCCGTGAAAACTCGCCCATACGACGTTTGATATTGGATGATGTTGGCCCCGAAGTTCCGAAAGAAGATCTGGAGTATATCGCTCAATACATCACCATACCCGCAGAATACAACCAACCGGAAGATTTGGTCCCGTTGTTGAAAATGGCACTGGGAAGCCCCTATTCACGCGGAAATATGAACGAGGAACAATGGCTGCACTACGCCAAGACCTACACCAGAAAACTGGACAACGGAAAATACGGCAGAAATATGGACGCCAAGGTTGCCGTTATGTTTCAACAACAACCTCTCGGGACATTAGACTTGTGGCAAGTTTGGGAAGAAGTGATGCAACCCGTTCTGGCCATCCGCGGAGGTCTATCCACACTCTTCCCGAAATATGTTGCAGATAAAATGGCAACGACAAAACACGGCGCACCATTAGACCTGGTAACACAAGAAGACTGCGGACATGTTCCGTCTCTCTTCCGTCGGGACCAGATTGAAATTATTGCGGATTGGATTCACCGGACTCATCTTTAGCAGGTGGTGTAATGCGCACCAGAGTAATCTGGTTTCTCTGACGACGCGCAACTTCGAAATCAAATCCGTGGAATTTGAATTTCTGACCTGCCTTTGGAATCTGGCGGGTCTCGTAAAGCAATAAACCTGCTACAGTAGAATAATCCTCATCGGGCAATTCCCAATCCAGCTCACGACGCAGATCGCGAATGGTGACATCTCCATTGACCATGTATGTCCCGTTCGGTTGCGGGCGAACACCTGTAATATGATTATCGTGCTCATCACTAATCTCGCCGACGATTTCCTCGAGAATATCTTCCAGCGTTACAATCCCTTCAAAAGAGCCATACTCATCAACAATAAATGCAAAATGCTCGCCGCGTTCACGGAACGCCTGCAATTGGTCATAGAGGACAGTGGTATCAGGAATAAACCACGGCTCACTGGCAATAGCCTCGAGATTAATCCGTGACACATCACCGGCAACAGCTTTTAATTCGCGCATAAGCCACTTGGTATGGATAACACCAACAATATTGTCAGAACTCTCACGGTAAAGAGGAATACGTGAATAAGGACACTTCATGATCTCATCCACGAGGACATCCGTTGGTTCATCGAGATCAAGCATAACAACGTTCTTACGGTGGATCATAACTTCATCGACGGACACATCCGCCAAATCGAGAATAGATCGCAGCATAGCACGCTGTTTCTGAACCTCTTCCTCAGGTCCGGTATGCATATCAATCACACCTCTGAGCATCTCGAGGTGGGAACCGGCCTGAACTTTGGAAATGTCAACACCGACAATCGCCAAAGATGCACGTACAATCTTTGTAATGACTGCCGTAATAGGTGCACAAACATAAATAACCGCATACACAACAGGAGACACAATACGCGCCATGTTATCGGCGTGGTGCAATGCATAGGTTTTTGGCAAAACCTCAGAGAAAATAACAACCAATATCGTCATAACGGCAGATGCATAAACAACGCCGCTATCTCCGAAGATAGAGATCAGGGTCCCTGCCGCCAGAGACGATGCCGTGATGTTCACGATGTTATTTCCCAACAACAAACCGCCGATCATGCGCTCTTTGTTACCGAGAATTTTATTTACGAGTGCCGCCTTTTTATCTCCGTCTTTTTCGGCGGAGTGCATCCTCGCTGAGGAAACAGCCGTCAATGCCGTTTCCGAACCTGAAAAGAACGCTGATAAAAAGATAACAACAATAGATATAATCAGACCTGTGGTCATTTTAGGACATCGACTCCTCGAGTAATGTTTGAATAAGTTCGGCAGGCACTCCGGCTTCGAGTGCAGCACTACCAATGCGTTTCAGAACAACAAATTTAATGCCGTTAACGCCCGCTTTCTTATCCTTGTGCATAGTCGCAATTAAATCTTGCGCTGTAACAGGCGTTTTAAAAGCAACATGACGAATTTCTGTCTTCATCCCGAGACTACTCAGATGATTATAAATGCGGTTAACATCATCCTGCACAAGG
>QKCR01000099.1 GCA_003245575.1 Alphaproteobacteria bacterium
ACTGCAGGTTTTTTAGCAGCTGGCTTCTTAGCCACTGCTTTTTTAACTGCAGGTTTTTTAGCAGCTGGCTTCTTAGCTACTGCTTTTTTTACTACTGGTTTTTTAGCTGGTGCTTTTTTCGCTGCAGGCTTTTTAGCCGCAGGTTTTTTAGCAGCCGGCTTTTTAGCAGCTGGTTTTTTAGCTGCTGTCGCTTTTTTTGCTACTGCCATGTTTGGTTTCTCCTGTTTGAGGTTAGAACATGATTCGACACAGTGTATCTCGAAATGAGAGAATCTCAAAACGAGATTTACATTCGGAGTTTTTTACCCTCCGAATGTGACATGATGACAACAGGTATGAGAAACGTAAAAAAAACGTTTACGCGGTTGTAGATTCGACCCAAGCACTCAATTGTGCTTTCGACATACCACCGACTTTTGTTTCGACAAGTTCCCCGTTCTTGAAAATCATGAACGTCGGAATGCCGCGGATTCCAAAGCGTGTAGGGGTGCTAGGATTTTCCTCGATGTTGAGTTTGACGACTTTGATTTTGCCGTTCATCTCGTTTGCAAGTTCATCAACAAGTGGTGACATCATCTTGCATGGACCACACCATTCAGCCCAGAAGTCGACAAGAACAGGTTCACTGGATTTCAGAACTTCGGATTCGAAATTTTGATCATTGACGTGGTTGCTGGACATGTTTTTGTCTCCTGATTTGTACTCATTGGTTGATATGATTCTTCTCTTAATATCGGTCGACAGAGCTCTAAAATCAAGCAGGCAGTTCTTTGATCCCACAGAAAATCCATATTTGTGGGGGTTTAGAGATCAAGAGGCATCAACTTGGCTTTATCTGTCCAAAGTAGGGCGCAATTGACAGGGATTCCTGTGTAAATCTTTGATATTGCTGATTTATATGCTTTGAGCTGTGCACGGTATTCCTCCGGTATATCGGTTTGATTCTCCGGTGATGGACGATTTGATTTGAAATCCACAATCAAAATACGATCAGGCAACACGACAAGGCGATCTATTTGGCCTGATAGAATTTTTCCTGGTGCTATTTCCCCTGTTACGGATATTTCTGCCATTGAATTGGGGCCAAATACTTCTGCAAACTCGGGATGATTGAGTACAGCTAACACCTCTGTCGCAATTTCATCGCATATTTTTTTAGGTAAGTGGCTACCGTTTTTCTTTAGAAAGAGATCTGCAGCTTTTTGTCTCTGCGGTGCATCAATTTCAGGCAGGAATTCAAAGAGCTTGTGTGTGAGCATTCCCCGTTCAAAGCGATAATTCTCGCTATCTTGTAATGGAGAAATAGCAGGGTCAGATCGTCCGATGAGAGACGGACGTATAAATCTTCGTTCAAATGCTTCTTCTTTCGGAGGTTCCCACAGGTATTGTGGAATCTTCGTTGCGTCACGAGTCACTTTCACAGGGTGTTCTTCAAGAGAGATGTTGTCTTGTTCCTGTTTATATGTGCGCACAGGGGCTCCATTTTGCCCTATTGCCAGTTTATCGAAGGCCGATTCTACCAATTGGTACCAGACAGGCGTATCCGATTCCTTGAGCTCTGCTCTATTTGTCTTTCCGCAAATGTAAAGACGCTCTTTCGGACGTGTCATCGCCACGTACAGCAAGCGCAGATATTCTTCGTAGGCTTTTGCCAGTTCCAGTTCTCTGGCTTGTTTGTAGAGAGGGGCTGCGTTGCTTGTTGAGGCTGCCCAGAGTGGAATTTTTTCTCCCGTTTTGTCTTTAACCCAGAGGAATTTATCAATTTTGTTTCCTTGAGGTTTAGATGTTGTGTCCGGCATAAAGACAATCGGGGCCTCTAGACCTTTTGAGGCGTGAACTGTCATAATCCTGACCTGTCCCTCACCTTCATCGCTATCACTCTCCATCTCACGTTTGATGGTAATTTGGTTCTTTTCGAGTGCTGTTACCAAGTCCTCGAGTGAGAGGATACCGTTTTGCTCTGACTCGAGGCAGTGATTTAAAAATTCATCCAGAGGATCAAGGCAATCATGCCCCAGAAGTGTTGCAAATGCACGTCTTGCTGAGCCTCCGAGGTCATAAGGACACGCGCAGCTGAGTGTTTCTTCAAAGAAGTTAAAAGGGGAGAGGCTTTTTGCTTGCTCAATCTTTTTTGTCAACCAGTCGACAATATTCTTGTCTGCTTCTGCAGTGACGTAGTCCCATAAAGATTGGTCGTGCTTGCGGCCAAGTGCCCAAGTCATGAGTGTCTCCTCGGAAATCCGGATAAACGGAGATTTCAGGATACAAGCAAGAGAGAGGTCGTCTTCCGGTAGACGGACAAAGCGTGCGAGAGCCAGACAGTCTTCAATTGCTATCTGATCATTTAGATTCATTCTGTCAATACCGCTCACAGGGATATTATTCTGTTTCAGGAGTCGGATCAGTTCATTTACGAAGCTGCCTGTACGTGTACGTACAAGAATGATGATGTCTTTTGGCTTAATTGGACGCGATTCTGTTGCCAATATCTCGCGGCCGTGAATCATCGCTGTAATTTTCAAGGCAATCCGGTTCGCCAATCCGCTATCTGTCTCAGGGATTCTTGATTCAGTTCTGTTTTGTGAAAAAGGTAATGTCCAGGGATGCTCCTGCTGCTCTGTTTCAGCGTTCTTGATCGTTTCCTGTTTGCGTTCCAAATCCCATAATTCTATCAGCCCTGCCTTTGCTCTATTTTTTTCGAACGCATAATGCTTAAGCGTCTCTCCTGTTTCTAGCCCAAGCCCGCTGCCCAGAGACGGGTTTGCAAAAACAGCATCAACCAGATCAAGAACAGGCGGTGTGGTTCTGAAAGAAGTTTGCAGATTCACAGGGTCGAACTTTCGTCCTGCCAGTTGAGAGCGTTCTTCAAAAAATCTTTTATTTTCAGCAAATGATTCGATATTTGCTCCGTGAAAACTGAAAATAGATTGTTTTTTATCACCCACAACAAAAATACTGCGCGGTGATTGTGTCTCCCGTCCCCATCCCGATTGGAATTCAGCACTCAGATATTTGACGATTTGCCATTGATCCGGGTTTGTATCCTGCGCTTCATCGACCAGAATATGGTCTATGCCCTCGTCAAGTTTGAAGTGAACCCACTCTTGTCCTGAATTTTCCAGTAATTGACGGGTCTTGACGATCATGTCTCCGAAGTCGAGTGTATTGAGGCGTCTCTTTTCTGCTTTATAGCGGTTCAGGGATTCAAGAGCTATGACCAGCAAGTCAGTTGTTTGATCGGCTTGTATCAGGGCGGACAGTTGCTCCTGAAGGTGCAACAACTCGGAAATCTCGGATTGGATTAGCTCATAATGGTGTGGGTAGAGTTGTTCGATTTTTCCCGTGATCTTTTTCGGGAGATAGTCTCCTTTTCTAAAAAAGGCATCCTCATAATTTCTGAGTGTGGTTTTTCTTTCAGGTGGATGCTGCCCTAGCCATTCAAGAATTGCATCCCGCATTTTGCCATTTGTTGCATTTGTATCACCAATATCTTGTGCCGCTTGCCGCAAGTCATTTTCAGGACGTGATGTGATGAATTTTTCAAGCAATTCATCGCTACTGGATAGCGGATCTGCGCCTAATTTCTCTCTTAGGGCGTGATTGAGTTTTTTTGGATCTGGATATTCTTCTGCGAAGGTAACCAGATCATCCATATGTTCCAGAATTTTCAGCAAAGTGTTCTTGAGCTGGTCAAAATCAATCAATAATGAAATACGATTGAAGGCGTCTTCCAAATGCGGAAATTTTCCATTCTCGATGTCAGTAATCAGTGAGAGCACGGATTTCGAAATCAGTTCGTGAGACTGGATTTCATCAATAACCCGAAATCCCGGGGTTAATCCCGATTCCAACGGAAATCTTGCCAAAGTTGATTGGCAGAATGAGTGGATGGTCATAATGGACAGACCGCCAGGTGTATCGAGCACTTTTGAAAAAAGTTGGCGCGCTGCCTTAATCATATCTTCAGTTGGAGGGACATCGAGGAGATTTGTCAGTTCTTTGCGGAGCTCGGCTTCGTCCTTTGTTGTCCATTCTCCCAATTTGTTTTGGATACGGTTGGCCATCAAAGCCGCTGCCGCCTTGGTAAAGGTAATACACAAGATGCGGTGCGGTTCAGTTCCTTCCCATCGTCCGTCCGGGTCAGGGAGAAGGAGGCGTAAAACGCGATCTGTTAGAACTTTTGTTTTTCCTGATCCGGCAGAGGCTGCAACCCAAACATCATGTTCAGGAACCGTCGCTCGTTTTTGAGGGATATTTGGGTCCGGCGTTGCTGTCAGCATCAGGTTTGTCAGAGGATTGCTCATTATTCTTCCTCCCCGATTGTTTCATCTTCAGCATCTGTGCCTTCGAAGTTTGACCATTCAGAGACTCGTGCTAAATGGGCGTATGCTCTTCCATCCGCGTAGAGTTTCTCCTTGGGTTGTGGAATTGCGATATATGGTGTTGTCGGGCTTTCGAATTGAGAGATTAATTCTCTTAAACCAAGGCGCGCATCTTTTACCAATCTGGAATAATCGAGATATTTGGTTTGACTGTCATGTAAGTTGATAACACTTCCTTTGGAAGCGACTTTCCAATAGCTCATGCCCAGTGCCTCGAACTTTGTATTCTCGAAGCCACCATCTTCTAAAATGATGCCTTCTAATGATAGTTGGGGGGCTAAGCCCTTCGCAACATTCTTCTTGGCAGGGATGCCGCCTGTTTTATAGTCAATAATAAGTGCACCGCCTGTCTTGTATCTGTCGATACGATCAGCTTTAGCTGCCAGAGTAAAGCTGCGCCCTGTTTCATTATTTTCGTAGATAAGTGTTTTGCCTTCAGCTTCGCGCTTCCAAGGAAAAGCAATCTCTCTTAGTTTTTGTTCCTCCGAGATCACCCAGTCTGCTATCTTAGACATGCGCGGCCACCAGTATCTCCAGTGTGGAGAGAGGGATTCGAGCTGCTCAAGTTCCGCGTGGGCTATCTCCATAAACAAGTCTTTGGCATTTTCACCAAGCCCGTGTTCTGTGTGGTCGATGAATTTTTGCAAAACATTATGGATGAGTGTGCCGCGATCTGCAAAGATGGCTTCGTCTTCCAGAGGGTCTACCGGTTTGAGGTGTAAGATTTTATTGGCGTAAAGATGGTATGGATTGTTCATCCATTTTTCAATCCATGTAGCGTGGAGTTGTTGGGGTCTTGCATCAATCGGTGGCGTCGGGAGCGGCTGTTCCGCTTTGATATATTTAGCTGTCGGTGCATCAAGCTCGCGCGTCCAGAGGATGAGATTAGTAGATGCCCAGTCGGGCTTCGCATTTTGTGCATTGAGAAGTGTGGTTAGTTTCTGGAGCCAGCGTGCCGGTACTGTCTCTGCGCCGTCTTCCTTTAGGGATCTGGTGATAATTACACGATCCGCTGTCAGGCTTTCAGAGAAGTCATGTGCTGCCAAGCCGATACTGCGCGCAGCAGGAGGTAATCCGAATTTTTTGCGCATGGGCCGTGACATCCAAGGGTCATGTGCGGGCTCTGAAGGCCACATGCCCTCATTTAGCCCGGCTAAAATCATGACATCATGACGGATCAGGCGGGACTCAAGTTGTCCCAAAATTACAATGCGCGGATGGCGCGGTTGAATTTCACGACAATTTTCTTGCTTCAGAATTGTCATGATAATGGCGTTCCAGTCCGGTGCCGTCATCGGAGGTAATTTTGTGGCCTCGATTAACAGGTTTGAAAATACGCGTGTTAATTCATCACTTTCCGGTTGCGCCCAGAAATTTTCTTTTCTACCGCAGATCAATTCAGCTCGTTCTATTAGGAGCTTTAACATTGCTAAAGGTGGGTGTGCTTTTGTTCCGAGATCAAGTAACGGGGCAAGGCGATTCTCGATTTCTTCCAGAATTGCAGTACACTTTTCTTTTGTTTCGCCTGACTTTGTTTTTAGACGATTGCTCAATCCTTTTATTCCCGAAGCCGGTTTAGGGCCTCTCAGGATTTCTTTTTCAAAGCATCCCACATTATCTTCAAAGTTCTCTATGTCCCATTTTGTCAGAGGATTCTTCAGGAGGGAGAGAATTGAAACGGGAGAGCATTCTTCTTCGATTGCTCTGAGGAGAGTTGAGATAAGAATTCCTGAGGGTGTTGCGGCAAGAGATTGTCCGGCACTGTCATCTGCTTCGATGTTCCAGCGCTTCAGGGCGATGGTTACACGGCGCGCCAGTGCACGATCCGGCGTGACAAGGCAGGCTGTTTTATCTTTATCTTCCAGTATCAGACGGAGTGCCGTTGCTATCACAGATGCTTGTTCACGGGCGTTGCTTGTCTCGCATACTTCGACATGTTCCAAAAAGTCAGAGATCATATTTTCAGTTGGCAGATCTTTGCCGAATGTTTCTGCAGGGCGCATAACTGAACGGATCATACGGTTGCGCTCTGTATCTTCGGGGGGACATCCTGTCCAGAGGCGAACATCATTGCGGCACTTGCTCATAAATCCTAACAAGTTCTTCATTGTGCGCTGTGGGTGTGTGTCGTCGATTATGTCCCAGCTTTCTTCCTCGAGATGAAGGTCTAGTCCCGGAAGGATAACCGCACCATTAGGCAGGTTTGCAATAGTCTTCAGGAGTTTTGCTGTCGTTGGGATTGATCCTGTTGACCCTGCTGCGATGATTGGTGTTGACGGCGGATGGTTTTTCCAGAGATCCGTTAGAGCATTCATCAATAGGGCGCGTCGTTTGGCGGGGTCCACTTGGCCACGCGATGCCAAAATAATAGGCCAGTGTGTTGTGACGATTTCAAGGAAGGTCAGAATTTCTTTCCAGTGTTTGGAAAAATCCCCGAACTCAACTAATGTGTCCAGATTCTTCATGTCCAGATCTTCTGTATGAACCTGATCAAGTAATGTTGCCAATTCTTTGGCAAGAATAAGGCATTGGTCGAAAGGAAGGTTTTGTTCTTTCAGTTGCACCTGGTGAGCAAGAAGAAATTGGCGTTCCAGTGCCGGAATGGCAGGAGGGATGTCTGTTATATCTAGGCCTAATCCTGTAAGCGTCAGATCAAGCTCGTCTGCGTTGACGTCCCCCAGAGGTTGGAGGCGCGGCAAGAGAATGGGTGTGCCGTTATTTAGTTCCAGAAAGGCATCCCGCAATCCACGCGCAGCACGGCGTGTCGGAAGAAGGATACGCATACGTGTCAGGTTTTGTTGATTATGTTCTGCAATTTCCCATAGACCGCCGGCCAGTTTCTTTAGAAAGTTCTGGCCGGAGGGAATTGTATATAGTCCATGCGGGAGAGGCACGTTCTTGCCTCGTTATTTCTCGTAGGTGCTTTCGATCAGTTTGTTCAAAAGCTTTACGCCATATCCTGATGCAAACGGGACTGGGCAGGTCGGTTTTGTTTTTGACATGGCAACGCCCGCTATATCGAGGTGTGCCCAAACACGGCCTTCGTCAATAAATTCTTCGAGGAAGGCTGCTGCAGTACAAGAGCCACCCATGCGACCACTGCCGATATTTTTTATGTCTGCAAACTCTGAATCCATTTCCTTGCGGAATGATGGATCAAGCGGCATACGCCAGATTTTTTCGCCTGTGTCTTTCGATGATTTCTCAAGGCCTTTCCAGAGTTTTTCGTCATTAACGAAAGCACCACAGAAATTCACGCCAAGCGCAACCATGATGGCCCCTGTCAGTGTTGCCAGATCAATGATGAGTGCAGGGTCATGTTTCTTCTGAATATATGTCAGGGCATCGGCCAGAACGAGACGTCCTTCAGCATCTGTATTGAGAATTTCAACTGTTTTTCCTGAATAGGATGTGACGATGTCACTTGGACGTGTGGCTTCATCAGAAATCGAGTTTTCTGCCAAGGCAATTGCAGCAACAACCGGAACTTTACATTTACGGGTTGCGAGGGCGCGCATAGTACCGACGACGGTTGCTGCTCCCCCCATATCCATTTTCATGTCCATCATGCCTTCAAACGGCTTGACGTTTAGGCCGCCGGAATCAAAGGTGATTCCTTTACCAACCAAAGCAAGCGGTTTTTGTGCCTTTTGTTTGGCGTTACCTGCCCCGTCCCATGACATGATAACAAGGCGTGGCAGATGTTCGGATGCTTGTCCGACAGCCAATAGGCAACCCATGCCCATTTTCTCGCATGCTTTGTCATCGAATATCTGGACTTTGACACCGAGTGGGGTCAGCGTCTTTTTCACGATTTCCGCAAAGCTTTCAGGGTAGAGTTTATTTGGCGGTGCATTGACGAGATCGCGTGTCAGAAATACGGAGGTCACGATTTCCTGAACAGCTTCAAACTCTTTTTCAGTTGATTTAGCGGCAGATGTCAGGACAACGATTTTTTTCGCGGCAACTGTCTTTTTATTTTTCTGAACTGTTTTGAACCCGTCAAAGCTATATGATCCCATTAGGATGCCGCCTAAAACGCCCAAAACAGGGTTGGATGTTTTGGATTTAAGGTCGTCACAATTTATGACGGCAACAGATTCACTAGACGCATTCTTCAAGGCTGATACTAATTGCCCACCTGCGCTTTCCAGAGATTCTGCACTCACCTTTTGCTTTGAGCCCAGTCCCAAAAAGATCACTCGTTTATATGATGCAGATGCAGGACAGGCGACGGTCAGTGTTTGGCCACAATCAGCTTTAAATTTGGCGGCGCTCTCCAGTTGGAACGTCAGTAGTCCGTCCAATTCTTTATCCAGTGCGGATGCTATTTTTGACAGTTTCTTATCGTCAAATAGTGCGATTACGGCTGTATCTGCGCCCGAGGTTGATTTCGAGAAAGTAATTTCAGGGAGGGATTTGTCAAAATTCATCATTTTCAGCTCGCTTAGTTGTCGAGGTGGCCAGTTTCTGGTAAGTAGACACGAGCCTATTCCATTCTGACCGGAAGCGCAAATGCAGATTATTGACAGATATATTTTTCGGCAAATCATGATTGCCACGGTATTTATCGTGGGGATTCTGTCTGTTCTAGTGCTTTTGACCCAATCTTTAAGGTATCTTGATCTGGTGATGAGTGCGGGGGCTTCAGGGTTGAGCTTCTGGGTAATTACTCTTTTGACGTTACCGAGCTTTTTTGAGGTGATCTTTCCTATTAGCCTTGTTGCTGCGGTTTTGTTTGTCTATCACCGTTTGGTTATGGATAGCGAGCTTTTCGTTATGAAAGCTTTGGGTTTTTCGCCCCTGCGATTGGCCCGCCCTGCCTTGATTCTAGCGGTTATTCTGGGGGTTACACTTTTTGCCGTCATGAGTTGGATTGCGCCCTATACCAAAGCCAATGCGATTGTGATGCGTAAAGATATTAAGGCGCAAATGTCGTCTCTGATATTTCGCGAGGGAGTGTTTACAGAGGCAGGAAAGGGATTGACTGTTTATATGCGGGAGCGCGATAAGGACGGCAATCTTTTAGGGTTGGTTATTCATGATGCACGTGATCCGGAGCATCGTCCTTCGACTATCATTGCAGCCCGGGGCGTGTTTGTTTCTACGGATTCAGGGCATCAGGTCCTGGTCTATGACGGGTCCCGTCAAGAATATGATGAGAAAACAGGTGTCCTAAAACGCCTTGATTTTGATAGATATACGATTGATATGCCGGAACCCACGCAAGCAGCTCCAACCAGAAGACAAGAGCCGGATGAGTTACAATTACAGGATTTGCTCTCGTCTTCCGATAGTGATGATACACGTGCGCTGAAGCGCGCCTATACGCTTGAGGTTCAGAAACGCATTCTTGCACCGTTATTGGTTCCTGCTTTGGCACTGATCGCTCTGGTTTCCATCCTGAGCGGATCACATGATAGGAGAGGTATGACACGTCGTTTGATGGCTGCGGCCGGTGTGGTTGTTCTGGTCGAGATTTTCTTTTTAACTTCATACAATCTGGCGAAATCGTCTCCTGTCGGATTCGGATTGATGATTTTAAGTGTCTTGTTGCCAATTTTGGGAAGTCTTGCTGTTCTAGGTAAAGACCACCTGTTGCAATGGGGGCGGATTTCCCAAGATAATCAAACAGAAGGAGAAGCCGCATGATCCCGTATCCCGGAACAACGCTTTTCCGCTATTTGGCGCGGGTTTACGGGTTTAATCTGTTGGCCCTGACCTTTATTCTTTTGGGAATTGTTGCGCTTTTTGATTTGATCGAGTTGATGCGGCGGGCTGCAAAATTTGATGATGTCAGTTTTTCTATTGTCTTGCGCATGGAGTTTTTAAAGTTTCCCGAATTGGCTATGACGATAGCGCCTTTTGCTGTGTTGTTCGCGGGGTTATTTACATTTTGGCAGCTATCGCGTCGGCAAGAGCTTGTGGTTTTGAGGTCTTCAGGTGTTTCTGTCTGGCAATTTCTCACACCAATTGTCAGTATGTCTTTATTGGCCGGTGTCTTTGTTGTGACAATTCTTGACCCGATCAGTGCCGCTTTTTATTCACGGTTTGATGTATTGGAAAAAACCTATCTCAAGCGCGAGAATTCAAATGTTATTGCCTTGTTTGATGAGGGATTTTGGCTGAAGCAGACTACAGAAAAAGGCCATGCCATCATGCATGCCGATAAAATCGAGATGCCTGATTGGAGATTGCATCAGGTTATGATTTTATTTTTTGATCAGAATGATGTTTTTACGGAACGTATGGATGCGCCGTCTGCCCAATTAAAGTCCGGTAACTGGCTTCTGAAAGAAGCTGTTTTGAATGTACCGGGGTATCCGTTTAAAAAATCAGAACAGGCTATGATCCCTACGAATCTTACGGTCAATGATATTGAGGAGAGTTTTTCTGCGCCGCAAACAATGGGATTTTGGAGTTTGCCGTCATATATCGCGACGCTTGATGCCACAGGATTTGATTCGACACGCCTTAGGATTCATTTTCAGGAATTATTGGCGTTACCGATGCTGTTTGCCTCTATGATTTTTCTGGCAGCGTGTGTTGCGATGCGCCAATCCCGTCAGGGGGGGAGCTTTTCGTTTATTCTGATAGGGGTACTTGCCGGATTTGTTGTCTTTTTTATGTCAAATTTTTTGCAGGCTTTAGGTGTTTCCCATCAGCTTCCGGTCTTTCTCTCTGCATGGAGTCCGGCCATGTTGTCCAGTTTGGTTGGTATTTCCATACTACTTTCTCTTGAGGATGGCTAAGCACTATAAATCCTTTCGTTTCCATTTGAGACATTTTTGCAACATAGGTCCGGCTATCTCTTGTGTGCTCTCTTGACGCAGAGCGGCTTTTTCAGCACATTTGCCTTGAAATTAAGAGACTCGGAATCCGGAACTCGGGATGTATTTTCCGGCGCCGATGTTAAGGTGTTTCTAACGGTTTTCTGTTTTGATGTATGTGTAGATTCTAATACCTACTCGTATGATGTAAATTTTTGTTATTTCAGAGGTTATTTATGGCTTTCGGACTTTCCTCACAGCTGCGATTTGCAGCGGTTCTGTTCCTAAGTGTCGGTATGCTCAGTGCATGTTCTTCGTCCCAGTACGGAGAGGTGTATGATCCTGCGGAGTCTGTAAACCGCGGTATTTTCAAATTCAACAATGCTGTTGATGAAGCCGTTCTCGAACCTGTGGCAAAAGGATACCGCGCTGCTGTTCCACAGCCTGCACGCACAGGTGTTCGTAATGCTTTGCGCAATCTTAAAACGCCGACAATTCTGGCTAACAACCTGCTACAAGCAGATATAACGGGGGCAGGTAACACTCTGACCCGTTTCTTTGCTAATACCTTATTCGGTCTCGGTGGTTTGGTTGACGTCGCCGGTTCTGAAGGTGTTACCTATCGTGAGGAAGATTTTGGTCAAACACTCGGTGTATGGGGTATGGGTCATGGTCCATATGTTGTTCTCCCGCTGTTTGGCCCAAGCTCTGTTCGTGATACGACAGGTTTTGTTGTTGATAGCTATGCCGATCCTGTCCGTATCTGGCTGATGAATTCGGATAATGAGGGCTGGTATTATGGTCGTGTTGCAGTTGCAACCGTTGATAAACGTGAAGAGCTCTTGGATGTGTTATCAGATCTCAAACGTAACTCGGTCGACTATTATGCAGCTATGAGGAGCGCTTACATCCAGAAGCGTGATGCTCAGGTTCGTGGTAATGATGATGCCGATTTGCCGGATATCCCTTAATCGGCCTGTCATTTGACAAAATTTATGGGTAAATGATCTTTTCATTTATTTAAGAGTATACTAGATGTATGGCGGCTGTTGTTGCCATACATTGTGTGTGAAGGGATTTTAAAATGAAGCGACATAATTTTTATGCTTCCTGTGTTGTTCTGGCGTTTGTTGCTGCTGTGCCGTTTACGGCTCGCTCCGCAGCCCCTTCCCCGTCTTTTACTGCTGTGCCGGTAACTTCTGCTTCTGTTCTGGTTTCTGTTTCTGAACAAGAGGATCAAGGTGCACTTGATTTTGTGAAGTCAACAGCCGAGAAAGGTTTGACCTTCCTCTCTGATCCAGAGAGTTCCCAAGATCAGAAAAAGAGAGAATTCAAAAAACTGCTAGATAACAGTTTTGATCTGGATACGATCGGGCGTTTTGTTCTCGGAAAATATTGGAACTCTGCCACAGCAGAGCAGCAGAAAGAGTATAACTCTTTGTTCCGCAAAATGGTTGTTGAAGTCTATGCAGGACGATTTTCCGATTATAAAGGTCAGAAATTTGAAGTGAAGACTGTGCGGTCTATCAGCTCTAAGGACTCATTGGTGACGTCTTATATCTATCCTGAGAGCGGCGGAGAGCCTATTCAAGTTGACTGGCGTGTCCGCAAGACAGGATCAGTCTACAAGGTTGTTGATGTGCTGGTGACCGGTGTCAGCATGAGCGTCACTCAGCGTTCGGACTTTGCGTCTGTTATTCAGCGTGGCGGCGGTAACATTGATGTTCTGATTGACTACCTCAAGAACAAGTTTTAGGAGAGTATTTCTCTAAGAAGAAAAGCCCCTCTTGAGGGGCTTTGTTTTTTCTTATTTTCCGATACAGAAATCTCGGAAGATCATATCCAGCAAATCTTCAACATCTACTTTACCTGTGATACTTCCTAAATAGCGAACTGCGAGGCGTATATCTTCTGCGGCCAGCTCGGGAAGTGGCGCCTCCATAGAGCGTTCTAGGGCCAGCTTTGTTTTCTCAAGTGCCGTCCGGTGGCGTTGACGTGTCAATGAAGGTGTGTCGGATTGTCCGATTTTGTTTTTTATTAGTTTGGCTATCCGTTCAAGAAGCTTGTCTATTCCTTGTCCTGATATTGTCGAGATTGCGACTTCATCAAGATTTCGGGAAACAGGGGTTTCGTGTTCCAAGTCACTTTTATTTCTGACAAGGATAGCACTTTCATCCAGAAGGGCGATGGTATGCGTATCAGGGTGTCCTGTTCCATCATACATCAGAATTTTTATATCGGCTTGTTCTGCGCGTAGTATGGCGCGACGAATCCCTTCCGATTCAATTTTATCATGATCGCTCTCGCCGAGCTGATCAGGTCTAAGACCTGCTGTATCCGAGAGAATTACAGGATACCCGCCAAGATTAAGATGGACATCAATAATGTCACGGGTTGTACCTGCGATGTGTGAGACAATAGCGACATCCCGTTGTGCGAGAGCATTAATCAGGGATGATTTACCTGCATTTGGCGCACCAAGAACCACAAGTTTGACGCCATCGCGCAACATCTCGCCACGACGATTGTCATCTAAGTGATGTGAAATTTGTTCGAGAATATGTGATAGGTCGGGACGAACACGCAGGAGTAGATCATCCGGTAAGTCTTGATCCGAAAAATCCAGATCAGCTTCCATGAGAGCCAGAATATGTGCAAGGTCATCTTTCCAGCTGTCATAAATTCTTGCAAGTGCTCCGCCCATTTGCATCAAGGCTTGACGGCGCTGTTCTTGTGTTTCTGCATGAATGAGATCTGCAACTGCTTCTGCGGATGTCAAATCCAGCTTACCGTTCTCGAAAGCGCGGCGAGTGAATTCTCCCGGTTCAGCCAAGCGATGATGTGGCTGACGTGATAAGGCATCCAGAACAGCTTCGATAACCGAGGGGCCGCCATGTAAGTGATATTCGACACAGTCCTCCCCTGTGAAGCTAGACGGACCTGCAAAATAGAGGACCATTGCTTTATCAAGGACCACTGACTTGTCATCAGGATCTCTGAGAACCCAATATGTGGCGACACGAGGTTCTGGCAGGTTTTTATCTTGTTTGGATAGTGCTAATAATCCTGATCCGGAATCAGGTCCTGAGGCTCTGATAACGGCGACACCACCGCGTCCGGGTGGTGTCGAGAGGGCATATATCGTGTCTAATTTCATGTCAGGTTACTGGTGCGTGCGCCCTTATTATTTCTTTTTCTTGGTGGAAGAAGATTTGTCAGATGGTGCTTTGGGTGTCGGATTGAAATTGAAATTCATTGCGCCCGGTTTGGCGCTCATCGGGCCACCCATTTGGGTCATTTGATTCCAAAAATGGCTTTGCATATCAGACCAGCCTTGGAACATAGCCGGAAGCCATGTTTTTACAAGAATTTCAGGTTCCATTGTCTGAATGTTTTCGGACAGGCGACGGCTGACGATTTCCATCAAATCCTGTTGTAGCGGTAGAAGATCAGGAAGTCCGAAAAACTGGCGGGCTTCTTCCGGTGTGCAGTCTATATTTACTTCAAATCGCATGTTGGACTCCGTATTGCTTCTGGGAAGGCTTTAATAAAGCGTTTTCCGCGCTCAATGTCTACTATGATTTTTGACCATAAAATGGTTTACTGGGCTCATGAGTGAGAATGACACAGGCAGAAATGTAGGAAATTTCGATCCCGAGGATGATCTCGAGAGTGCTGAGGGTTCCCAGTCGTTTGTTGAAGAAATTGATCCAAAGTTACTTGATCGTGCGTTGAAGCGCATCAAATCCTATTTGCGTGGTAATGCTCATGATCTCAAAGATGTGCAGATTAGTGATAGTAAAGGGGTTCAGACCTTCAGATTTCGTGCAGATGTTCAAATTAAGCTAGTTCCCCAATACGGTATTAAAATAGAACCCGGTAAGAATATGCGTGCCGAGCTTGCTGTGTCACAAGAAGATTTCCAACGCAAAATTCAGGGGTCTGTTCACGAGATTGTGACTGTTCCCCAAAAGCGTCAATTGGTTGTTGATTTTGTATTCAACAGATCAGATAAGGGGTTCTGTATTAAGGATCAGTCCGTCAAATTCAAATCATTGGCGCGCGATTTGGTCCAGCATGAGCAATGCTCTTCTTGTTCTCATAGCGGTCATGTTCCGTGCCCGCGATGCCACGGCAAACGCATGGAAACTTGTCCTAACTGTCGCGGAACACGTCAGATGCCTTGTTCTAAATGTGGGGGAAGTGGACGGCTCCAAACGCCTCAAGGTTCAAGGCCGTGTGATTTCTGTCATGGGCAGACTCGTATCAGCTGTACAATGTGCGGTGCACAAGGTCAGGTAAAATGTCGAGGCTGTGGTGCACGTGGCGAGATAGCATGTCAGAAATGTTCAGGAACAGGTTGGCTTTCTCATGTGGCACATATCGAGTTCCAAGGGCGTGTGCATTTTAGTTTCGAGAAGCATAAATTACCCCCTCGTCTTGTGGCGCTCATTGAGGATCGAGGTGCCTTTTTGGCCTCTAGAGGTGATTTGGAAGCGTCATTGCGACCTCAGGCTAGCATACAGACACACACAACCGGTGAAGGCACTTTACGTCAGGAGAGTGAGGATCATTTTGAAGACACTGTTCTTATTGAATATGATGCAAGTTGTCCGTTTGGCGCTCTTGAATTTGAAGCAGATACCAAGAAAATTCCGGCTATTCTTTTGGGTTGGCAAGCACGTCTTATCGAGTCCCCCTCATTTCTTGAGGAATATACCCGTCCCGGAATTGAAGCCCTATCAGAGGCTGGACAGGATAGGGGGCAAGTCAATATTGTTTCATTGTTAAAAAAGGCAGCGCGTTATGCGATTTGGAAAGAGCTGCTTTCGCAGGTGCTCCAAACAGGTAATTTGCGCAAAGTTTCCCAGATCATGCTCAATCGTTATGAAACGGGCGTATCGCGCGAGTGTATTGTGCATATGGTTAAATCTGCTGATCGTGCGATCAGATCGGTCACGCGCCTTCCAAGATATGCAGGGATTGTGTCGGGGCTTATTCTTTATACCGGTGTTGCATATAAAGTTTATGCGGATGGAGCACGCTTTGATTTAGCAACTTCCGTCGGATTAGATACGCATTCAGTTTCTTCTCATATCGTGGATGTCGGATTGACTGTGTGCGGGATTATGCTGGGTGGAGGATTGGGGCAGTTGGGAGCTTGGATTGCCCAGAAGCGTGCTTTTTCAGGAATTGTTGCGGACGATGTTTTGTCTCGACGTCTTCCGCGTATGGGCGTTGCTTTATTGTGGTCCGTTATAGGTAGCTGTGTTGTGACGATCGGGGGGCTTATAGCAGCCGCCCTCACTTATAGTGAGGGCGAGGTGCTTGATATTCCTGATTGGATTATTCGTTTGATGCCAGCTTGATTTTTTCAGCATCCAGCTGTTTGGCGTATTGCTGGTTCAATGTCCGGATTGTGTCTTTGAAACGTTTGAGTTCATTTCCTTTCAGAGAATTGTCGATTGCAACTTTAACCGACTTCGGATTGACCTGAACGCCATTCATCAAAACTTCATAGTGCAAGTGTGGTCCGGTGGAACGTCCTGTCGTTCCGACATATCCGATCAGCTGTCCTTGTTTTACACGAACGCCCGGGCGAATGCCTTTGGCATAGCCGTTCAAGTGTGCGTAGGCTGTCGATAGTTTTGAACTGTGACGAATACGGATGTAGTTTCCGAATGAGCTGAAGCGGGATGCTTTCTCGATAACTCCGTCGCCAGATGCGTAGACTTTTGTTCCCGTCGGGGCGGCGAAGTCAACGCCTTTGTGCATTTTGGTATATCCCAATACAGGGTGTCTGCGCATTCCGAAACCGGATGACATGCGACCAAAGGAAACAGGTGTTTTCATCAGGCCTTCTGACTTGCGAATACTTTTTCCGTCAGCTGTATAGTAATCAACCTGACCGTCTTTACTTTCATAGCGGTAGAATGCGTATTCTTTTCCGGCCAGATTCATACGTGCGAAAATAATATCGCCAGTTTTTGCCAGATAGCCGTCATCTGTTCTGTAGCTATCATAGAGGACTTGCATTTTATCGCCTTGATGGACGTCACGCTGGAAGTCAACTGCGTAGGAGAACAGGCTGATCGTGTTGGCTGTAATTCTGTCAGGGAGGTCGGCCTTGTCAGCTGATCCATAAACTGATCCGTCTATATCGACTTCACGCGCTTCACGTTTTCTGGTGACTTTTTTCTCGTCGATACGGGAGGCAATATCACCGTCGTCATCGCGGTATACTTCAATTGTTTTCAGCGGATCCGGAGAAAAAGCAATACGTTCAAACTGGAAGCCTGTGTCGGTGTCTGCCGGTTGCATTGTCAGGTCGAATTCCTGACCAGGGCGGAGCCCACGCAAATTGTAGTGACGGCTGATTTCGCTGATGATTGATTGGCTTTCTGCTACACCGAGACCGGCATTTTCAAGAATTTCGCTAAAGGTGTCGCCTTTGCCAATTTCCAGTGTTTTTTCCTGACTTGCAGGGCTTGCTGCCGGATTTTCTGTTGCGGCAACCATTTCAACTGTTTTCAAGACTTCCTTATCGCGGCGGATTTGTCCGTCTCCATCACGGAAGTGATCCAGCGTGCTTAGCACAGAACCGCCGTTTGTGACGGATGCCTGAGGCATCATCATAGACAGGATATGGTCGGCTGTTTCTGCGGATGGCTGCGAATTTTCCAGAGCGGCCATGAAACCAACATCTACTTGTTGGGTTGCCTGTGGGCCGATATGGCCTGCGGTATATAGGCTGATCGTCATAGCAAGACCAGCTGCGCCGCTGACCAAATAGCGTAATCTCAGACGATTATCGCGTGTGAGGACGTGGCGCTTTTTCAAATGAAGAAGATCAATGGCAGTTTCCAATGCGCCGAAACAGATTTCTCTGGTTTTCTTGCTAAGCTCGCGGGCTGCTACAAGACTCGCTTCTGGATTGGCAAATGCCGATATTTGTTTTGTTTGTGAAATCATGAGATGAGTTATAGATCGCTTAATCCGCCTTGGAATATCACAACGATATATTTTCCTTTTTTCTCGGTTACCCTCTGTGATCCGCACAGGTTTGAATCAATTTTTTTTTAATTAGCATATTCGTACATTTGATCCAATACGTTGTACGGTTTTACTCACATCCTCTTTTTTAACACTCCCTTGCGGGCAGGATTAGAGCAACCGAATTGCTATATGGGTTTTAGGGCGGAGTCAATCCCTCCTTCATCGTTTTGTTTACGTAATACTTCGCCAAAACGGCGCAGTATGGACAGTTTATAGAGCTGGCTACATGCCGCAGGCCTTGGAAATTGCAGAGTATGCATCTCCAGAGCCTTTCAGAGAGTAGGTATCTTTGGTCTTGGTCCCACGGGCCGATACACCTTCAACAACCATACTTGATCCCTTCTGGACTGCAGAGGCCAGTTTTTGATCCAGTGCGTCGCTGGTGGTCCATGCGTTCTCGCCTTGTCCGGCTAAAGCAAATTTTTCGCCGTCAATTGTGACTGTGATGTCGCCGTTCGGCTTATATGTGTATCCGGTAATGTAGCTGAAAACGTCTTTTGATTTTTCGCCAGGGCGGTGTGTGATCATGGCGTATATATTACCGCGCTTGGAATATTTCCCTTCAGCCTTTGTGGGAGTGGCTGACATAAAGCAGACTTGTCCGGTTGATTCTTTATATGAATAAGCCTTCCATGCTCCGAAATTTCCGAGCAATGCAGGGGATTCCGCGTAAGACGCTGTGCTTGTTGTTGCAAGGATCAAAAGTGCCGTGCAGAGCAATTTAACCGATTTCATTATCATCTTTCCGTATGAGACCCATGAGTTCTGGGCAGTTATTTAGTGGTCTTGATGTGCTTATGTGTGGATTTGATTTGTGCGAGTGCACTTCCACGTGATTTCTTATTATACACCCCAGATTCAGTCCTTGAAAACCCTAAAATGTTCGAATTTATGGCAAATTGAATCGGCGCATATATGCGCTAGCCTAAAATTAAAGCGATTTTTCGGGAAAATGGAGCGGGTGAAGGGAATCGAACCCTCGTGTTCAGCTTGGAAGGCTGACGTTCTACCATTGAACTACACCCGCACATGGTAGAACAGCGTTTTAGCTAGGTCGGATGTAAAAATCAAGCGGCAAATGCTTAATTTGCATATTTTCTTAATTGGGAGAAGATGATGTACCAGGAAAAGGTAACATAGGGAATTAAACTCTTTAAATATGTCTCAATATTATCATTCTTCACTTAAAAGTGCTGATTTAACATCAGATTCGTTATCCCCTCTTTTTAATTTGTCACTGTAGAGTAATTTGATAATTTTTTTATCTGTAGATGAGATTTTCACATGATTGTTATGACTTCCTTCTTGATTCCAATTTGAGAAGATTGACGCGCCCTCACCTTGAAATGTATATGGGACACCTAACGAGCGCATTAAACACTCGGAAATGAGATTTTTTAACAATACGTGATCTGCGTATCTCGGGAGGTAGCAGGCCGCAAAATCTATAGTATGTTCCTTGTTAACCAAGAAATACCCGTAAACCTGACTTCTAAGCTTGGGGGTAAATTCTACAATTGGGGTTCTGCCCGTGGCCCATTCTTTAAAGAAAACCTCTTTAGGATAACCCAACGAAGATGTCCCTCTTGTTTGCCATTTAAAATGTTCAGGTCCCTCAGCATCAGCAAATATAATTCTTAAATTACCTTTTTCGGCTCTCGTTTCATCTAAAGAAGATGGATTCAAATTTATTTCAAAAGGAAAGTTTTGATTTGCCGCTTCAGAAACTTCAGAAATAGCATTTTTCAGTATTTCTTCTAATACTGTAATCTCTTCATTAGGGATATTGCTCTGCTCCCCTTTAAAGAAAAAAACCTTTTTTGTTTGATCGATTGATGCAGGTTTCAGATTGTTTGGGAAATCTATTGAGATTTTTATGTCTCCATTCCATTTTGCCAGACCTTTATAGTTTGGACGTAAATAATAATCTACGATCCAAGGATAATCTGAGCTAAAATCTTCTAAACTTACTCTATCATTGTAAGGGATTCTCTTTTGTTGTCGCTCTTTAGAGTTACACTCTGCCAGACAATCTAGACTTCCATTCGGAGTGTCTCCAAGAACCGAAAAAATAAATGCTTCTGTATCAAAACTCTGACTTTCAGAAGATGCATTTGCCAATGGGCATAAAATATATCCTACGCTTGCGATACATATTGCAAGGATAAAAAAACTTGATTTGGAAAGTTTCATATTGATTACCTCTTATTAGGGCTGGCCATAGCATCTCAATAAACATTTAGGCCAAAGAATTATTTTAAACATGTCTGATCATAAGCGGAACTTCATAGATCGTCTTATCTTCTTCTCCCTCTCTGTGAATTAGAAAGAGGGAGGTTTGATTCTGAAAGTAAGGTTGTAGAGATTTGTTTACGGGGATGCCTAAATTTTGCTGTGTGCCATCTTCATAAACCAGACTAAGAGCCGATGTGTCATGGTCATATTCTACCCAGTTCGGGATGTCGGTCAGCTCGGTATCGTAAAACAGATAGATTTTATTATGTTTGGTAATTGTCAGACTGAATTTTGATGTGTCAGAAAGATCGGCTTTTGGGGGAATCGTTTGGGCCATACTGAAAAACAGATTAGGTAGTAGGATTACGGCATCATTGCTACTTCGTAGTATGGCGTAGTTACGGTACGTTGTACAGAAGGCTGTCCTATCCCTTGTGTATTAGGTGCAGAGCCGCCTTTCGGGCCGTCTTGTTGGACCACAATTTCACTTTCTTCAAATCCGGTGTCGCCCATAAGACTATATTGTTTTACCCCTTCAGGAAGAGGTTTTACTGATTCGGATTTTCCACCGATTTCTTTTCCGGTGAGATCTTCAATGAGGGAGCCCGGTTCGAGTTGTTCTTTGAGTTCCCCTGTTACACCGTATGTATTGCACCATTCTTCAAAGGCGAGTTGGACAACTGCTTCTCCACCGACCATCGTCGGATCAACCGTTGCCTGGGCAAGCTGAGAGCCTATGATTGCTCTGTAGGCGGTTGCTGCTTCTGGAGGAATCATTTTGAATTTTAAGGCGTCTTCTAAATGTCCTTCCATCGCGGTGGCTTCGGCAGTTGCGCCGATTACTCCGAGCGGGCCTAAAACTTTCGCAGCTTTTCCGAGAAATTTGGCGGTTTCTCCCCCGAGATGCGCTATTTTTCCGAATAAGCTGCTGCTGGCCTTAATGGCGTCTTGTACAGCCTCGAGGCCTCCTTGAATCAATTTCGGCATTTCTCCGGTTGTATTTGCTGCTTCTTTGATGAGTTTACCGAAACCTTCTTTTGCGGCATCGGCATTTTCGAATTGTTGAAGAGTTTTTTGACCAGTTGTCTTGTCGATCGTTACGATCGAATTTGTTTTTTCATCGATGGTATGGACTACATTTCCGTCTTTATCGGCAGCGATAGAGGTTAGTTCGTCGCTCTTTAAAACTGTATCAATCTTTCTTTGTTCAAGAGCTTCGGCCCATTCGCCTTTCTCAATGCTTTGTTTGCCCCTTTCGAGTCCGGATTTAATGTCGGAAGCTTGAGATTCAAGGCGTCGCGCCCAGTCAGCATCAGGGTCTTTAACACCTGTAACTTTTATATCGTCCTTTGTGATATTATGACCTTGAGTAGCCATATCATCGACGATACCTCTCTTTAATCTTTTTATTTCTTGAGAGAATGCTTTCTTGATTTCACTTTCTTTTAATTCGCGCCCGGAGTTTCCTGAAACTGCAATATTGTCACCGTTTAATTTTGGCTCTCTATAGAACGTTCCGGCGAACCCATCAGGCGTTCCTTTTTCAGAAATAAGTTTTCCGGCACTGTCGTATAGCGGACCGCTCAATTGGTTTGGGTTAACCACCATAACT
The DNA here is from genome assembly GCA_003245575.1 of Alphaproteobacteria bacterium. GTDB lineage: Bacteria > Pseudomonadota > Alphaproteobacteria > Micavibrionales > Micavibrionaceae > UBA1573. Next base: position 22,056 of record QKCR01000099.1, read on the forward strand.
GTGTTTTTTGCCTCGTTAAAAAATATAAGCGTTCCTCCTCTCTCTCCTGAAGAGGGGTTCGACATAAATTTTGTGTCAGGATCATTCAGCAGATCTCTAACCATTTTTTTCATTGAGTCAGGTGTTATTTCTTGGGGGCCAAAATCGTTCAGATGCCCGGTTGCGCCAGTGGCTCCAGTCATATGCTGGTATAAGCTCTCTGCGAGGTTATCAATTAGTTCAGGTGATAAATCAGGCACCGATTTCTATCTCTTTCTAATTATTTTATGCAGGATTGGGATGCAAAACAGTGAGTTTTGCTTTGAAACCATTCTCTTCCCATTCACTAAAACTGTAGTATAGATCACTCAAAAATTCGCTTTCATATCCATCCGGTGTTGCATCGGATGCGCAATGCAGAAAACTACAAAACTTTCCGAATTCTATTTCAGTCATCGGGATTGTTAGAATTTGTCCCTGTGCGTCTGCGGATACAGTTTCCAATTTTCTGGTAATGGTTTTTAGATCGTCCGGAGACGGCACGCTTGGTTTATAATAGTCAATATTTGTATCTTCATCCCGCATATACTGGAAATTTTTCAAGACGAGTTTCAGCGAATCTTTGTCTATTTGAAGTGCGATCGTTGTTTCAGGGCCCATGACTGCTTTTTCCCATTCTGTTCTTTTACTGTTTTTCATTATAGCTTTCTTTCTGAAAATGTATCAATCCGGTAGTTCCTAGAGTTCAAGGGCTAAATTTTTCTTTACGTTTGTGATGGTTCGTGCACGATTTTGCAAGATTGTTTCTGTTGAGAGATTATCCGTACCGACAGAGCGTGCTTGTGCGAGCGATTCGGTCAATAATTTGGCTTGGGGGTAGGGCGCTGCCTCGTGATGGAGGCGGCCTTGTGCATCTGCTTGGACTGCCAGAATAAACAATTCAAATCTTTCAGGTTTATTAAAAGCATTTGTTTTTTCGAATAATTTGACGAGGGTGCCTGCTCTTTGTTCAAAGGCTCGGTGAGCCTGAAGGTGGTATCTCGCTACATTAACGGCGAGCTCTGTTGTGTCTTCGGGAACCCCAAGTCTTGTGGCAATGTTCTCTATCGGTTTAACACCTAGCTCTTCATGGCGAAAATGCTTTGGCCAGTTTGTAGGGTCTGTTAGGCCTTTTCCCAGATCATGTGTTAGGGCCGCAAATCTGACATCTATATTGTCAGTTAATTCTGCCGCACGGTCCAACGTCATCATAGTGTGGATTCCCGTGTCAATTTCAGGGTGATGTTCGGCGGGTTGCGGAATTCCAAATAATTTATCCACTTCGGGCAAAATTTCTGCAAGTTTGCCAGATTCTCTAAGTTCCAAGATATATGTTGAGGGTTTTGGCCGAGACAGGCCTTTGGCCAAATCTGACCAAGTGTAGCCAGCTAAATCCGGCTTTTGCATGATTTCTGTGTTTTTCATGACACTTTCCCAACCATTACCATTTGGCACTACCGCTTGAAATTACCGCATGGTTTTCCTCTTTTTACCGAGGTTATACTATAATAGCTAAAAATATATGAAAAATCAAAAAATTATCTATTTCATTACTAATGTATGGGGGGAATTTTCTTGAGTTCAAAAGCTTTCGAACCTATAAAGGGGCGAATTTAGCTGAAAAATAAGGATTTTATAATGGCTGGATACCAATATGTGTATGTGGTGATGGCATCCAGCTAATTAACTGAAAAATAACACTTTTTTGCTAGAATTTATCCTGCACAGGTCCTGCACAGGTACGAAATATCAAGTACTTACAGGAAAAATCTGCACAGAATCTACACAGATTTGCAGGAGAAGACGGCATGAACTTCATCATAGAACAACAAGAACTCAAACCCGGTTTGATCCTCTTCAAACGCGGGGATGTTCAGCATCACAAATGGTATTGCCGAATGAAGATTGCGGGAGAAGATCGGTATAAAACTGTCTCCCTCAAGACGACAGACCTCCATGATGCGCGGGACAAGGCGTATGACCTCGACGCGGAACTGCGTTTCAAAATCAAACATGAACTCCCTATCTTTAATCGCCTCTTTAGTCAGGTCGCGAAGGAGTATATCGACCTACAAAAACAACGTTCGGAAGTCGGCCAGATCACTCATCATCGGTGGCGGGTTCTGGACTCTCATGTTCGCTCCCAGCTTAACCCTTACCTTGGAAGTACCCAGATTACTCTGATTGGCCCTGACCGATGGAGGGAGTATCCAATTTGGCGGCAGCGAACAGGTCAGGGCCGCTCCGGTCAGCGTGTCAGTGACGGCACTATTCGTGCTGAAATGGCGACGCTGAAAGCCATCATGGCTTATGCAGCCGAAAAGCAATATATCCGCGAAAGTCAGGTGTTCAAAGACAAGCTCCCCTTGAGCAAGGTTCAAAGGGATGAATTCACTCCCCCTGAATATAGGAAGTTGCACACATTTGCGCGTAGCTGGATCAAGCAGGGGCGGAACAAGCAGAATATCTGGTATCGCACGATGGTCTATAATTTCATTCTCATCATGACCAACACTGGGATGCGTCCGTCCGAGGCCAGAAACCTTGTCTGGAAAGATGTTTCCGTTCAAACCGACAAACAGGGCCGCCAGTTTGTGCGGCTGAATGTTCGGGGGAAGGGGAAACATCGCAATCTGGTCGCGGCAGAAAATGTGGCGGCTTATTTCGACAGGATCAAAGAAATCAGTAAAGCCACTGGACCCAATGACCCTGTGTTTTCCAATGATGAAGGAATATCGGCGAAGACCTTATATGTGTCCCTGATTGAGTCCTTGTTGACGGAATCGGGCTTGCTGATGAGTTCATCGGGCAAGCGGCGCAGCACCTATTGTTTCCGTCATACCTATGCAACATTCCGTTTAACCGAGGGGGTAGATGTTTATTTCCTTGCCAAGCAAATGGGCACATCCGTCAAGATGATTGAAGACCACTACGGCCACGTCAATCCGGTCAAGAATGCAGATCGTATTCTTCAAGGATTGCCGGGCTGGGAGTCTCAAGGAAAAGACGATAAGGATTAAAAGGATATTTAGTTAGCAAAAATAAACTGATTCTATCCTGACATTGCGGTATGCAAGCTGATGAGAGGTTTTTTAGAGCTGATGTTACGTTCGTCTCAGTGCTGATAATCATGTCAATGTAGGTGAGACTTATCAAACCAAATTTGTCATGTAAAAGTTTTATAAATTATCTTGACACAATATTATTTAAAGGTAATCTACCTAAAATAGAAAATTAGAATAAGAATCGAAGTGACCGCTAGCTAAATAAAAACCTCAAATCGTATAAATTCAAATTACATCTAAAAGTAATAGTGATTTTTGACGTTCGCCTTTATAGGGAAATGCTATGAGACAAGTTTTTATATACTCAGTAATGGTATTTTTTTCGACGATACCATTCATCTCAAACGTATATGCGGAAGAAAAACATGCAACCACTCCACGAATTGAGATGCTTGGCGATGACACTATGAAGGAGCTCTTGCAATATGGAGAGCCAACCGAGCAGCTCCAAATGCTGACTTCTCTGGTGGGGGAATGGGATTGTGATGTTAAGTACTGGGCAAATAAAGATGCTGACCCACAATTTTCAACAGGTTCCGTTGTGAATGAAATGATCCTTGGGGAGCGGTTTTTATCCAGCAAAATAAGTGTGATCTTGAATATCGGTGGTCAGGTCATACCCTATGAGGGGTGGGGAGTTCTTGGATATGATACTACCAAGAAAACATACACATCTGTGTGGCTGGATACGTTAGGTACCGGAACAACTGTAGGAACCGGGAAATACAATGAAAAGAATAGCACCCTTGAGGAAAAAGGAAGGTTTACATTTCCTTTGTTAAAAAATGAACGAGAGTATCGATCCAAGCTTGAGTTCCCCAATGACGGAACATACAAAAAATCAATATTTATTCCAGATAGCGCGGGTAAAGAATTTAAAGTTCTAGAATTAGAATTTCGTAAAAAAAGATAGAGTGATCTATTTCTTTTGCAGTGTTTGTTGGGGTTTGGCACGACCAAAGATGTCGGGAGTCGTTATTTGTCATTCTAGGAATACCTGAGTTGATAGGTATATTTTTTGGGGGAGAGCTATGGGAAAATTCTTGCGTAAGGTCGCCTTTGTCTTCTTATTTTTGTTATTTCTTTATACAGGACCCGCCCACGCACTCACTAGCGGCAGCACGACAACAGGATCAATAGTATCGGGAGGGACGTCTACCCAGAGCTTTAGCGGTACGGCTGGACAAGGTGTCGTGCTATTTGCGCAGGCAGCCTATAATGTTGTGATTACGATTTACAAACCCGATGGCTCCTATTGGACATATGCAGTGGGTCGCTTTAGCGGTAATCTTCCAAGCACAGGAACATATAATGTCGTCATATCTGCTGGGTCTGGTGGAGGAAGTGGCATCTATAGTCTCAGCTACGTCAGGGGAGGGAGCAGTGTTTCTGATGGAAGTCTAACAAGTGGCCAAGCATTTAGCGGTAGTTTGTCCGAGAATGGTCTCGATAGTTTTCAAATTACTGGTACCGCCGGACAAGGCGTTGTGTTTTTTGGATCTTCTGCAAGTTATGGGGTATATATCCAAGTTTACAAGCCTGATGGAAGTTATTGGACATATGGATTGGACCGATTTTATGGAACATTACCCGCCAGTGGTACATATACTGTTGTAGTATATGCCAGTAGTTCTACCGCAACCGGCGCGTATAATTTAAGTTATGTGCGAGGCTCCGACAGCGTCTCAGACGGAAGTCTGATGAGTGGTCAAACATTTAATGGAAATTTATCAGCGAATGGCCTTGATAGTTTTCAAATCACGGGTACTGCTGGGCAGGGAGTTTTTCTCTTTGGATCTTCTGCAAGCTACGGGGTGTATATTGAAGTTTATAAACCTGATGGTAGTTATTGGAAATATGCCTTAAATCGCTTTTATGGAACGCTTCCTAGCAGTGGCACATATACCGTTACGGTGTATGCTAATAATGCTACCGCGACTGGGGCGTATAATTTATATTATGTTCGAGGCGCAGATAATGTATCAGAAGGTATGCTTGTTAGTACCCTTTCTCGTTCTGGTACGTTGCAAACCAATGCATTGGAGAGTTATAAATTCACAGGTGTCGCTGCCAATAGCTTATCTGTCAGCACAACGGCGTCTTATTCCCGGTATTTCGAACTCTATAAACCTGATGGTAGTTATTGGACGTATGGGTCGAGTTCACTTTCTTCAACGTTGCCCGCCACGGGAGAATACACTCTTGTTTTCTATGGAAATCCGGCCTCTGCCACCGGAGCATACTCAATCACCTTGACGACGCCACCAGCCCCGGTCGCGGCGAGCACGGCATCAAAAGTTGGTGCGGACACGATGGCGTGTCCCACGGGTAATCCTAAGATGGTTGCAAATCCTATCGAATTTGATGTGGGTTTCAAAAAACAGACCGAGATTGATTATAATTCTGGCGGGCTGACATTCTCACGCATTTACCGCTCGGATAGTACATGGACAAATAATACAATCGGAGCACTTTGGCGGCATAATTACGCACGCACACTCACGGTCACGGGGAGTACGGCTGATATTACTGACGGCACAGGTGCTACAACGCACTATACGCTGAGCGGATCGGACTGGGTGCCGGATGACCCCGATACAACTGCAACGCTGGAAACTGTCGGAAGCACATATGTCTACACATTGCCTGATAATACAGTTGAAAAATACAACAGTTCAAAACAACTGATACGGATCGAGTATGTTGGTGGTGGAGCTTTGAATCTTGCCTATAACGGTTCAGGACAGCTTACATCTGTGACGAATGAAAATGGACGGCAGCTTTCCCTGACATATTCTAGCGGACGCGTGGCAACAGTTGTGACTCCGGATGGGACATTCAGCTATAGCTATGATGGTAACGGAAACCTTCAGCAGGTCACCAAACCCGATACCAAAACCCGCCAATATCATTACGAGAATGGCACATATGTTAATGCTCTGACAGGGATTACGGATGAGGCAGGTGTGCGCTTTGCAACATTTGGTTACGACTCGAATGGTAAAGCTATTTTGTCAAAGCATGCGGGGAATGTTGAAAGTTATGATGTGACCTATAATGTCGATGGAACAAGCACAACGACCAATCCATTGGGAAAAGATACGACCTACCATTTCATCAATATACTTGGCGTCAGAAAAGTCGTGCAGGTTGATGGCGTGGCATCGACCAATTGTGTCGCGTCAAACAAATATTATAATTACGACGAAAAAGGACGCGTTGTCGGTAAGACGGATTGGCAAAATAATACAACCCGTTACGAGTACGACGACCGCAGTAATATCACGAGAATTGTAGAGGCCTCAGGAACGGCAGACCAACAGGTTAAAACCATAACCTATAATAACGATTTCAATCTTCCTGATGTGGTCACTGAAACCGGAAAGACAACGGATTATGATTACGACACATATGGGCGTATGACATCCATGACGGTGACAGATACGGCAACGTCGGACACGCGTGTGACCACATATAGTTACTACGCAAATTCAACAGATGGTAGCGGTAACGTTATCCTCGGACGGTTGTATCAAGTGGATGGCCCGCGCACGGATGTCAGTGACATCACGACCTATGCCTATGATGCCAATTTCAACCTGACGACCATTACCAACCCGCTTTCACAGGTAACAACTATTACATCACGGGATTCCGCAGGTCGTCCGACAGCGATTGAAGATGCCAACGGGATCGAAACAGACTTTACATACGATACAAATGGTCGTCTGCAAAGTTCGACCAGGGCAGTCGGCACGGCATTAGAGGCGGAAACTACCTACGACTATGATGATAATGGTAATTTAACCAAGGTTACATTGCCCAATAGCGCCTATTTGCAATACACCTATGACACGGCCCAACGTTTGACGGGGGTTGAGGACGCGTTGGGGAATACAATCACCTATACGCTGGATGATGCGGGTAATATCACGCGTGAAGATATTAAGGACAGCACGTCAACTCTTAAATACACCCATCAAAAGGTATTTGACGAGCTATCGCGGATGATCCAGAGCGTCGGTGCTACAAGCCAGACAGCAAACTATGCCTATGATAAAAACTCCAACCTCACGACTTACACAGACCCGAATACAAACGCGACCAGCTATGCGTATGATCCGTTGCAACGTCTCGTCACCACAACCGATGCGCTTTCTGGTGTGACGACCCAAGGATATGATGGGCGTGATGATCTGACATCAGTCGAAGATCAACGGTCAAACACCACGACCTACAGCTATAATGCCTTCGGGGATGTGGTAGGCGAGACAAGCCCTGATCGCGGGACGCTTTCCTATACTGTCGATAAGGCAGGAAATATTACCCAGATGACCGATGCGCGTTCTGTTGTAAGCAACTATACATATGATGCCTTAAACCGGATGACATCGGTGTCTTACCCATCGGATACGGCTCTCAATGTTACGATGAGTTATGATCTGGCTTCGGGATGTGGGTCGGCACCGAAAGGCCATTTGTGCAGCATCACCGATGCGGCAGGAACAATTACATATCAATATGATGATCTGGGCCGCGTGATACAGGAAAAAGACACGCGTGGAGCCCATGATCTGATAACAGCCTACACATATGATCTGGCTGATAATGTTCTGACGCTGACCCTGCCATCGGGACGGGTGGTGACCTATACACGCAATGCGAATGGACAGATCAGCGCGGTGAGCGCGACGGTGAACAGCACGGCGACCACACTGGCGTCTTCTGTGGTGTACCTGCCTTTTGGCCCGGTGAGCGGGTTGACCTACGGGAACAGTCTGACTTTATCAGCCACATACGATCAGGATTATAATCCGACCAATCGAACGGTATCGGGCGGGATTTATAACCATAGCTATGATACTGACGATAACGGGAATATCACACAAGTAGGCAGCCAGATTTTGACCTATGATGATCTGAACCGTCTTCATACGGATAATCCGGGAACGACCGTGACCTATGGCTATGACGCGACGTCGAACCGTTTGACGAGAAATGACGGAACGACGGTGACGACCACTGTGCCCACGACCTCGAACAAAATCTCTGCTGTAGGGGCTAACAGCTATACCTATGACGATGCAGGCAATATTACGGGGGATGGCGCCAACAGCTATACATGGAGTGCATCGGGAAATCTCGCCACGGTGAATACAACGGCGGGAGTCTACAGCTACGACTATCTGCACCGTCGTGCGAAAAAGGTCGCGGGTGGCAATACGACTTATTACGTCTATGGGCCGAACGGGGAACTTTACGGGGAATACGATAATTCGGGCGCCTTGATACGGGAATATGTGTATCTGGATGGGGCGCCGATTGCGCAAGTGGATGCCGGATCACCTGAAGTTCTGACCTATCTCCATACCGATCATCTGGGGACACCTCGGTTTGGCACCAACATTTCGGGTGTACAGGTTTGGTCGTGGTCATCGACGGGCTTTGGTGTGGGGTCGA
>QKCR01000048.1 GCA_003245575.1 Alphaproteobacteria bacterium
GTACAGGTTAAAGCGACGACTTCTAACGACACCAAAACAGACCCCGCAAAACCTGTGGAGACGAAAACTGCAATAGGCACGCAGTCACCTAATCCCAAGGATTATAAGATTGAGGCGAATGCTGAGACCAAACAAATGCTGGATAAAATCCAGACGGAATTAAAAGCGCAGAAAGCACAAGAGGCTGCGAATAAGCCTGAACAGCCAAAGACAGCAGGAAAAGACGAAGGTCTTAAAGGACAATTCCGCAAACCCGAACAACCACCAGTGAAAGAGGCTGACCATCAAAGAAAGACCAAGTTTGAGGCCGAAAAGAAACGTCAGGACATTCCACCTGAATACCGTGCGCCGCCCTACACAAAAGAGGAACTGAACACGAACAGGAAATCAGAGCCGAAGGCTGCGGCTTCGCAGAAGAGCGAAAGCGTCTTGGATAAATTCAAGAAGATGTGGAAGCAAGAAACCGCTAAACCACAATCAAACCCCGAGCAACCAAAACAAGCCAAACCCAGAAGGCCAATGTCTTCATCATTCAATCAAGCAGCTAAAAAGCCAAAAGATATAAATTCCTCACCTGATCCTGAGCAAAAAAGGGATTTGCATTGATTGTATTAGGGCTTATGAAAGATGACTCATGACAACAAGTTTATAACTGCATTGTAAATAGGGTGATTAATCCGTTAGAAATTGATTTCCCGACCGAGTATCACAGAAACTTTTCTGGCTTGAATGTCTTTGTTTATGCTTTCTGCGAGGGCTAATGCTGTTAAGCGCAAATGGCCTTCCAAAAGAGTTCGCTTATTTTTATTATCTTGAAAAGCTATAACGGGCGGAAAATTTGTTCCTGCTAAATATACCCTAGCGGCTTCTCTGAATGCCTCATTGCTGACATCATAGACTTCTATATTATTATTGATTGTTTTGGCAGCCTCGCGTGGCTTTCTGGTCTGCTGTGAAATCTCATTCCAATAGCTATAGTCCATGTATTCAAGTTGTGACAACGCTTCCGAGACGCTCCATTCCTCTTCAAACCATTCAGTTTTGTCAAATAGCGCGTCATCTTTTAAATAAAGACGATAGGCAAACAGCAGATTTTTACGTGCAGAATTTTCCTTCTCGCTAGTCAGATCTGGCTTTAAGAGAATAGCCTCACTTTCAGCTTGCTCACAAATCAGCTCTCTTAGGCGTGACGAGAATCGTGCAGATTGAAACTCACCTGCCAACCAAAGAGCAATTACTTTTTCTTCTGATATTTTTACCATATATTATTACATAGCAGATGTTTGAATATCCAAACAGCTCTAATTCCATTTTGCATTCCCAATCCCCTCTCTGTCTTGTTATCGTTATATGCCGCCTTTATAGGCAGGAGCGCCGTTTCTGCAATGGTGCGGCCCGCGCCACTCAGCCTGAAGGCTTCCCGTGTTGACCATGCATAAGCGGCTTATTCCCCTGCCTGACTTTTTCGGCGTTCGAAACAGACACGAGAAAGGAAGAACATCATGCAAAAAGAAACTGTCTCATCACAAGAATTCCAACTTCAAATCCAAACCCTTGAGCCTTTGCTCTTTGCCCAGCCCTATGACATCTCGGCCTATGGCTTTTATTTCCGCAGCCTTGAGGAATTTACTGACAAATCAGCTAATCTTCTGAACCACTATGGCGATCCCGTTGAAGAGTTTGAAATCCAGTTTATCGACGGTGACGCTCTGGACTGTGAATTATTCAAAGCACTTTCTATTCACCAAGGCACGATAGGTGATTATTTGGGCGCCTGTGAAGACTTCTCTGATGACCAGAAAATAAGGGTTATTCTTGCCACCAGTGAATGCGGTTACAACTTCGATTACAGTTCGGATGACCCTGACGGCTACGACATCGACATCTATGAGCTGGATAGCCTTCGAGACTTGGCAGAACAATTTATTGAAGAAGGTTTATTCGGTAACATTCCAGAAAGCATTCGTTACTACCTCGATCTTGACGCTATCGCCCGAGACCTCGCTATGGATTATTCCGAAATCACCATCGCAGGTAAAAACTATATCTTCAGATGCGCGTGAAAACGCGCATCTTTTCTTAATTTGTTACCGTACGGGAACATTTTGTGGGATTTTGGTCTAAATATCTGGTTTTGTTCCTGTTCGGTATCAAAACTTGGTTTTTGGAGGTAAATGTGCTATATTGATCCCGTACGGGAACAAAATGTAGGTGCGACTATGGATCACCAAATACCAAATACAAAAGAATTAGGCATGATTGTTCGAGATGCTCGCAAACAGCAGGGCTTGACCCAAGAGGACTTGGCGGGGCTCACGGGTACGGGGCGGCGTTTTATCAGCGACCTAGAGCAGGGGAAAGAAACAGCGGAGCTTGGAAAAGTTCTGGCAGTTCTGGCCTCATTGGGCTTGGCCCTTTTTGCTCAAAGTAAATGGAGCAAGTAATTTGTGATGAAGAAAACACTGGATGTTTATTTACGGGATAGGCTGGTTGGAAAATTATTTTCTGAGCAGGGGACTCTTTCGTATGTTTATGACGCAGCATATTTGCAAAGTTCTGACGCGGTTAAAATATCGGCGTCCTTGCCTTTGGGGGCTGAAGAGTTTTCGCATTCACCTGTAGCGGCGTTTTTTTCCGGATTGCTTCCTGATGAGGCTGTGCGGGTACGTTTGGCCAAATATCTTAGATTGTCGGACAAAAATATTTTCGGGCTTTTAGAGGCTATCGGTGGAGATTGCGCCGGAGCGATCTCGGTTTATCCGGAAGGGAAGAAAATCGCGGGCAGTGTTCCCCCGACTTATAAGATTTTGGTCGATGACGAAGCCGACGAAATTTTATCGTCACTGGATAAACGCCCTTTGCTGGTTGGCGAGGATGATGTCCGTATTTCGGGGGCTGGTGCGCAAGACAAGCTGATGATTGCGTTTGTGGATGGTGAAATTGCTATTCCCACAGGTCAAACACCGTCAACGCATATTATCAAGCCGCCAATTAAAGGGCATCCTGATTCAGTTCATAATGAATTTTTCTGTATGCGCTTGGCGGCGGCGGTTGGTCTTCCTGTTCCAAAGGCTGATATTTATTGGCTTAAAGATAAGCCCTATTATCTTGTTGAGCGCTATGACCGTCGTAAGAATGCTGACGGGGTTTTTACACGGCTTCACCAAGAGGATTTTTGTCAGGCTCTTCATGTGCCGCCGGAACTGAAATACGAGAATGAAGGTGGCCCGAGTTTGGAGCAATGTTTTGGGCTTCTTGATAAGCGGATTAAATTGGGTGCTATGGCGGGGAAAAATAAAATTACGTTATTGCAAGGTGTAATTTTTAATTACCTGATCGGAAACGGGGATGCGCACGGCAAAAATTTTTCGCTGCTCTATGATGGGGAAGCCGAGAGTCTTGCGCCGTTTTATGATCTATTGAGTACGGTCATTTATAGTGATCTTCATAAAGTCAAAATGGCTATGAAGATTGGTGGGAAATATAAATTCACAGATGTCACTGATCGTCATTGGATGAAATTGGCTGAGACTATCGGTGTCCGCCCTGATTTTATGGAGCGGCAGATTGTAGGTATGGCGAACGATATAGCTAAGGCGTCAACTGCCCTAAAGGATAAGTTGATGCATGATCCAGTGCTTGCTCACCCCATCTATGAAAAGATTATTGATGTCTTCATAAGAAATCATAGGCGCTTGTTGAATTCTATTGCCGAGTAGAGTCGTTTTTATTGGTTAGGCTTGTATTATTCTCTGACTTTTCTTTCTTTAGCCCATCTATGGATTGAAGAATTTGGCCAAGTTGTTCAGTTGACTGTTGTACTTTTCCAGAGAACTCAACGATTGATGTGCTCCCTCTGTCTATTTTATCATCTAGCCGAAAGTAGCCTGCTACGAGGGCAACAACAAACATGGCTGCTAATGTCCATATCCCTTTGAGTTGTATATCAATAGTTTTTATATGGCCTTTAATTTCTGAAAACTCACTTATCCCTCCAAGCTTTTCTAGTATGATTTCATTTGTTTGTTTCTGAGATTGTATTGTATCTATAAGTTGTTGTTTAGTGGGTGTTGAAGGGAGTTTTGTTGAATTTACACTCATGCGGCCCCCACTAATTTTGTTACAGCTATACTCATGGCTTTCGATCTATCAGTAAGCTGTTTAGCTATTTCAAGTATTTTGTTTGAAATCTCTAAAAGCTTTTCATTCTCTGTATCTATCTTTGAATCATTTATCTCAATTATTTCATCAATAATTGATAAAAGCTCATTTGAAGATTTTATATCTCCTGATGCAATCTCTCTTGCCAGAATTAGAACTTGGTACCAATCATTTGCACTGTTTTGTGTAGTCATTTTATTCGCCTAAATTGGACATCAATAGTAAGTGGACCTTGAATTACCTGCGTTCGTAAAAGTGTATCGCTCCCCAAAAGTGTAACTTTTATTGTTCCTTTGTAATGTTGTGGTGATCTAGTCATATTTCCATTTTTGTCCATTAGCCCAGCATTGGGAGCTGCTGTCGTTGGGTCTAGTGTAGCATCAAATTCTAAATTCTTATCGTCAAGTGGGGTAAGCTTTGCCCGCCATACAATGCCTAGGGCATCGGAGCCGGTTAGTTCGTTTCCGGCAATTTGTGCTGAACCATGTCCAGGCTCGTACCAGTCATCAAGGGGAGGGCTTGATTGATATGTTATATCGTAGTTACCTTCTAAAACCTTGAGATCAATAGTGTTGGGCATGATACGGCCTTCTGTTTTCCTGTAAGTCTAGTACTAAAAAATAGAGACAGAAAATACAAAAAATTGAAAGATTATTTATCCCCCTCTGAGGAATATGCTGTTGGTAAGTCTGATGCTTGTTTGGAACCATAAGATAATTTCTCTGCATCTTAACAATTGTGATCTTGAAGTTAATTTCTCGAATTAGTTTCCCCCTTGAGTTTGCGGTATTTCCCCCCTATAACAGGGGCGTAGTCAGCAGAAAATGTGTGCAAATCCCAGCATTTTGGCCAAAAATTCAAAATTTCTTTAAAAAATCTTTTGAAAACAAGGCTTTAGTGATGTGGTGGTTTGTTTTGTCTGGAAACGGGCAATCTACACAGTTCCTGCACAGGTAAATTTGAAGCAAAAAAATGTAATGGAATCAATAACATGGCCGGATACCAGTATGTGTATGTGATGAACGGATTGTCCAAGACCTACCCGGGCGGGAAAACGGTTTTGAGCAATATGACGCTCAGCTTCTTTCCGGGGGCCAAGATTGGTGTTTTGGGGCCAAACGGTGCCGGTAAATCGACTTTGCTTAAGATCATGGCAGGCGTTGATAAAGAATTCGTTGGTGAAGCTTGGGCCGATAAAAATGCGCGGGTCGGGTATTTGCCGCAAGAACCTCAACTGGATGAAACCAAGAATGTTCTCGAGAATGTGATGGAAGCTTGCCGTCCGATGCTCGATAAAATTGCCCGCTTTAATGCCATCGGTATGGAGATGTGCGAAGAAGGCGCTGATTTTGATGCGCTGACTGAGGAAATGGGCACGCTTCAAGATGAGATTGATCATGGAAACGGATGGGAATTAGAGCGTCAGATTGAGATTGCTTTGGATGCGCTTCGTTGTCCTCCGGGTGATGCGGATGTTTCTAAACTTTCTGGAGGTGAAAAACGTCGTGTGGCCTTGTGCCGTTTGTTGCTGGAAGCTCCTGATTTGCTGTTACTCGACGAGCCGACCAACCACTTGGACGCAGAATCTGTGGCGTGGCTTCAACGCTTCTTGCTGGATTATAAGGGAACGGTTGTGATGATTACCCACGATCGTTACTTCCTTGATAATGTGACAGGATGGATTCTGGAACTCGACCGTGGGTCAGGTATTCCGTATGAGGGGAACTATACTGCTTATCTGGATGCCAAGCGCAAACGTATGGAGCAGGAAGCCAAGACTGAGGCGACCCGCAAGAAAACTCTTTCTCGAGAACTCGAGTGGATTAATCAAACACCTGAAGCGCGCCGTAAAAAATCCAAAGCACGTATCGCAGCCTATGAAGATATGTTGGCTGACAGCGAGCGCGAGACAGTTGGGCGCGCGCAAATTGTTATCCCGACGCCGCCGCGACTTGGGAATTTGGTTGTTGAAGCAACTTCTATTTCCAAAGGCTTTGGGGATCGCTTACTGATTGACAATCTTTCATTCAAATTGCCTCCTGGGGGGATTGTTGGTGTGATCGGTCCGAACGGTGCTGGTAAAACCACGTTGTTCCGTATGATTACAGGCGTTGAAAATCCTGACAGTGGTGATTTCCGCGTGGGTGATACCGTGAAGCTTGGCTATGTTGATCAGAGCCGTGACGCGCTTGATCCTAACAAGAATGTTTGGGAAGAAATTTCGGGCGGCAATGATATTTTGCAAATGGGCAAAATCGAAATTCCATCTCGTGCCTATGTCGGATCGTTTAACTTTAAAGGAACGGATCAGCAGAAAAAAGTCGGACAGTTATCCGGCGGTGAGCGCAACCGTGTTCACTTGGCAAAGATGCTCAAGACAGAGGCGAACGTCTTGCTGCTGGATGAGCCGACTAACGATCTGGATACCGAGACCTTGTCAGCTTTGGAAGAAGCTTTGGAACAATATCCCGGCTGTGCTGTCGTGATTTCCCACGATCGTTGGTTCCTGAACCGTTTGGCGACACATATTCTGGCCTTTGAAGGAGACTCTCAAGTTGTCTGGTTTGAAGGGAACTATGAGGATTATGAGGCGGATCGCAAGCGCCGTCTGGGACTGGATGCGGATACTCCGCACCGTATCAAATACAAGCCTTTGACACGTGTGGCTTAATTTTAGATACTTGTAAAAACTCTTCAGAAGAGACTACCCATTGTGGCGGTGTAATAAATTCCGCCACAATGTTTGCCATCTGGAATCATTTGCGGCATGAGTTTCTGTTCCCCTAGGCTTGATAGCATCCATCTTTTCAACGATTGCATGGTGTTTGAGTTTTCTTGCCAATTCAATCGGTGCCATGCGTGAGAGTGGGGAATTTTTCAGTGACGTTTTAATGTGCGGCGCAGCTAGCGGGTCATTCTCCACAATCGATTCTATAATGTTGAGATTTCCCAACAGGGTTGCCGTCAAAAGAATGGTTGTTTCGCTTGCTTTAGCACAGGGGGCGCCGTCACCGATTGCAAAGAAAGTTGCAATAGCGTCGCCAGAAATGCCGGGCCATTGTTTTGTAACTTTAGCCAGAACTTCCTTGAAGTCGGATGTGTGGTTCGTCAGTAATTTATGCAACAGATCTTCTGCCGCTTCCATGCGGGAATTATATCCGGTGTCATTCGTGTCTTGCGGGGGTAGGTTAAATGCCGTTTTTAAATCTGACAGGTTTCCCATGATGCTCTGCGCTTTTCGTGCGCCCTTTGCTGCATATTTTATATTTTTCTAATAATGAGGCTAGCAGATTTTGTTGTGCAAAGCGGTAGAATGCCGCAGCAGTTTTTTTGAAAGGGGAGCACCTGCGCTTTTTGCTAAATTGTTGTCCTCCGAAATTTGTTATCTGCACGTGTTTTCTTTTGACAACAGATGTGGCGAGGAGTAGCTTTATCGGAAGGTTGCTGTAAGAAATTCTAAAAAAAGCAATCAAAACAAATTAAAAACATAAATACAGAACAGGGATATATAAATGAAGGATAGTGTTCTTATACGCTCGACGGGCTTTTCCGTTCATTTTCCGGATATGAAAAATGCTTTTGAGGGGGCTCGACTTATGTCTGCGGCCCTTTTGCGTGAACCAGAGCCAAAAGTTGCCAAAAGACTCGACGGCAATGATGTGTGCCTGACTGGTGATATCGAAGTTAGAACTTTGATTCAGTCCCCTGAAACAGTTGTTACTTTTCCTAATTCATATACTTCTGAAGGGCACAGAGTCTCCAAGGCTCTTGCAGGTCAAATCGCCAAACTGGGCGGGGTGTTCCATGCTGCCCATGTCGGAAAATCTCTGAACAGCCTCGCGGCAGAGGGCGTTCAAGATTTGATGCAGCAGTCAATTCGTCAGGCCGGGCAGGGTGGTGCCCGTCAGATGATCGCAAATGCAATGCAATCCGGTTTGAGATAGGCCTAGCGTTATATAAATTAAGTTTCTTTTTTTAGGGCTTCCGACTGTTGTGGGAAGCTCTAAAATTTTATTCCAGGCTTTGGATTCTTGTGAATCCAACATTTGAGAAGAAAAAACCGAGAATCTTGGGGTCGGGTCACAGAATCAGGTTGACAGGGGAGCAAGAGTTTCCTAAATCTCTCGAGGTTTTACAGCTGCCGGTGGTCGGCAGCGTAAGGTTTATTGACATCATCTTCAGGCAACAGAGGTTATAAATATGTCCAAAGAGAAGTTTGAGCGGACGAAACCGCATTGTAACATCGGAACGATTGGTCACGTTGACCATGGTAAAACGACACTGACAGCAGCGATTACGAAAGTATTGGCTGAGGCGGGTGGCGCGACAGCCATGTCATACGACATGATTGACAAATCGCCTGAGGAAAAAGCACGTGGTATCACGATTTCTACATCACACGTT
>QKCR01000156.1 GCA_003245575.1 Alphaproteobacteria bacterium
TGATCTGCACCCGCTTTTGATGCATCGTAGTGTGGTGCGGGATATTAAGGCAGAGCGCCTGCAAGCGCAGATTATCGAGGCGGTTGAGCAATGTGAACGGCTAGATGTTCCGCGTCTGTATGCATTGGAACCATTAGGCAAATTTGTGCAGCAATTTTCAAGTTCGTATCAGGGCAGGATCTTTGCGGCACTTGAGCGTCAGGATGCTACTTCGTTACGTGATGTGTCGGATCAAATGAAATCCCAGATGTCTCATAAGGATGTTTTCTATTTGGTCGGCCCAGAAGGGGGCTTTGATCCTGAAGAGGCCGTTCTTTTACAAAATTCCAAAGATGTTTGTCCCGTTTCGCTGGGGGCGCGTATTCTGCGTGCTGAAACAGCAGCACTTTACGGGTTGAGTTTGCTGGGTTAATTTTTCCATATACTGGGAATTTTCTATTAAAATTGCCTATATCAAGAATATCGGCCTCTCAAAGTGGATTTTTGGGCCTATATTTTTTTAGAAAACTGCGGCATAGTGTCTCTGCTTGTTTGGAAATATAACCCGCAGACCTAACTCATCATGACACATAAACTTACTTCATTCCTTGGCCTCTTTATAGTCTTTGCTGCGCTTGTTTTAAGTGCTGGTACTGCAATGGCGGCTCCTGATTTCTCCCAGATCCTGTCATGGCCACGTGGGCTTCAAGATCCTGCGACGCCTGCTATGGAGCATATTACAGAGTTTCATAATATGCTTCTTTATATCATTACAGCGATTGTCATTTTTGTGACCGGGTTGCTGCTTTACGTTATTATCCGTTTCAACGCTAAGGCAAACCCTGTTCCCTCAACAACGACACATAATGTGATGCTGGAAGTTCTCTGGACAGTTGTGCCGGTTGTTATTCTGATTGTTATTGCGGTTCCATCTTTCAAACTGCTCTTTTTTGAAGCTCGCAACCCAGAGCCTGAGCTGACTGTCAAGGTTATCGGTCACCAGTGGAACTGGGAATATGAATATCCTGACTATGGCGATGTTTCCTTTACCGCCAACATTATTGACGCCAAAGATATTGATCCGTCCAAAGGTCAGAAACGTCTTCTTTCTACAGACAGTCCGGTTGTCCTTCCCGTAGATACCAACATTGTTTTTGAAGTTACCGCAACGGATGTGATCCACTCTTTCGCTGTGCCGGCTTTCGGGATCAAGGTTGATGCCGTTCCAGGAAGATTGAACTCGACATGGGCGCGTGTGACGAAAACAGGCACTTTCTATGGACAATGTTCCGAAATTTGTGGAAAAGGCCACGGGTTTATGCCGATTGAAATCAAGGTTGTCGACAAGGCTGAATTTGAGGATTGGATAAAATCCCAAGGCGGAACTGTTCCTGAAAAAGTTGAAGCAGCTAAGCCTGCTCCTGCGGCTCCAGTTGTTTCCGAAGAAGCTCCTGTTGATCTTCCGGTTCCGGCAGATTCTGCGGAATAACTATTCATATTTTGAAATTGTCTTGATCAGATAAAGTAGGAAAGAAAAAATGTCAGATCATTCTCACGACCATGCCCATGACCACGACCATAAGCCGGGATTTTTTACCCGCTGGTTTTGTTCGACTAACCATAAAGATATCGGGACGCTTTATATTATTTTCTCGATTGTTGCCGGTTTGATCGGTGGCGCCTTCTCCGTCATGATGCGCTTGGAGCTTCAAGAGCCGGGATTGCAATATATTGCAGAAGGGTCCGAGCACATCTGGAACGTCTGGATTACTGCCCACGGTCTGATTATGGTGTTCTTCGTTGTTATGCCAGGATTGATCGGTGGCTTTGGAAACTGGTTTGTACCGTTGATGATCGGTGCACCTGATATGGCATTTCCGCGTTTGAATAACATTTCTTTCTGGTTGATTGTTCCAGCCTTTATGTTGCTGGTTGCTTCCGTTTTTGTCGGCGGTGGAGCAGGGACTGGTTGGACAGTTTATCCGCCGCTTTCAAGTATAGTTGGTCATCCGGGGATGTCGGTTGATATGGCGATCTTTGCGCTTCACCTTGCTGGTGCAAGTTCCATTCTGGGTGGGGCAAACTTTATTGCGACCATTTTCAATATGCGTGCGCCAGGTATGACCTTGCATAAAATGCCTTTGTTTGCTTGGTCTATGCTGGTGACAGCATTCCTGCTGGTTTTGTCTGTACCGGTCCTTGGTGGAGCAATTACCATGTTGCTTACGGACCGTAATTTCGGGACAAACTTCTTCAAACCTGAAGGTGGTGGAGATCCAATTCTTTACCAGCACTTGTTCTGGTTCTTTGGTCACCCAGAAGTGTATATCATGATTTTGCCAGCTTTCGGTATTGTGAGTCATATCGTTTCAACCTTCTCCAGAAAACCTATTTTCGGCTATCTCGGTATGGCTTATGCCATGGTTGCGATCGGTTTTGTCGGCTTTATCGTGTGGGCGCACCATATGTATACAACTGGCCTTTCCGTGAATACACGGGCCTACTTTACGGCAGCTACACTCATCATTGCCGTCCCGACCGGAGTTAAGATTTTCTCGTGGATTGCGACCATGTGGGGTGGTTCTATCGATTTTAAAACCCCTATGCTTTGGGCGATCGGCTTTATCTTCCTCTTCACTATCGGGGGGGTAACCGGTGTTGTTCTGGCTAATGGTGGTATGGATATTGGCTTGCACGATACTTACTATGTTGTGGCCCACTTCCACTATGTTCTATCCTTGGGAGCTGTGTTTGCATTGTTTGCCGGATTCTATTACTGGATCGGTAAAATGTCCGGGCGCCAATATCCGGAATGGATGGGTAAAATCCATTTCTTCACAACCTTTATTGGTGTGAACATGATCTTCTTCCCGCAGCATTTCCTCGGCCTTGCAGGTATGCCACGTCGTTATCCTGACTATCAGGATGGTCTTGAAGGATGGAACTATATTTCTTCATTGGGGGCTTATATCTCCTTTGGAAGCACGCTGTTCTTTATCGTGATTGTCTTCTACACTTTGTTCTTCGGACGCCGTGTCGGTGGCAATTACTGGAATGTTCAACCGAATACGATGACGTTGGAGTGGACATTGACATCTCCTCCGCCATTCCACCAATTCGATATACAGCCTCAAGTAAAGTAGGACTGATATTCTCTGAGATTAAAACGCCCCAAAAGGGGCGTTTTTTCGATTGCTTTCAGGGCTTTCTTAGGTCTAGATGGTAGAGTTGTTTTTGACTGAAAAGGGGCTTTGTCATGGATCATCAATGTGCTTCCCACCGTGGAATTTTCCAATTTTCTACCTTGTTGGGCATGGTCTTTCTTGCTTTGGCTCTTGGCTTTGTCGGAGAGAAGCTTTTGATCGGTTTGAAGAATTTCAGAAATTATGATCGGTACGTTGCCGTCAAAGGTCTGTCTACACGTGATGTTGTTGCCGATCAGGCAAACTGGGTTCTGAATTTTACAGCAACAGGTAACCAGCTCGTTGATGTTCAAAAACAACTAGATGAGCAGGAAAAAATTGTTCGTGAGTACTTACTCTCTCAGGGCATTAAAGATGAGCAGATTTCTCTTCAAAATCTGATCGTTTCCGACAATCAAGCCAAAACCTATGGTGAGGCTGATAAAGATAGCCCGCGTTACGTTTTGACAGAAGCTATCTTGGCGCGTACAGCAGATGTCGAGGCTATGGTCAAAGCTTCACAAAATGTTGCAGAGCTGGTCAAACAAGGGGTTGCCTTAGGCACGCCGAACGGCGGTTGGAATCCAGCCCCTCAATATAGTTTTACAAAAATCAATGATATCAAACCTGATATGATTGCCGAGGCGACTAAAAACGCTCGTGTCTCTGCGGAGCAATTTGCAAATGATAGCGGACAGGCTGTCGGTAAAATCCGCAGTGCTAATCAGGGAGTCCTGCAAATTGATGCGCGCGATCCGGGCATTTCCGAGGGAGAGACTCCTTATAAGTCCGTGCGCGTTGTCTCTACGATTGAGTATTACCTTAGTGAATAATTTATTTTCATATTCTTTTAAAGCGGGGGAGTTCATTTCCCTGCTTTTTTTGTGCTCCGAAATTTCTAGGCGATTCCTATAAATAATGATATATATGTTCTGTAGAATATATATAATTATATGAGGTAGACATGGGGCCAGAAAAAACACATACAGACCCCGCCGAAGGCGTAGTCAAAAATTCCAGACTGCATGATTTGCGTGAAAAGATCATGCAAAACGCGAATTCGACACGTACGTACAGCAAGGAATATGGCTTGCGCCTATCCAGAGCGGGCAGCCATTTTACAGTCCATCTGTTACAGGGCTTGGAAGTTGGAATGAAAATCGGTACGACTGCCGGTCTGATTTTGGGGAGTGCTCTTGCTGTTATTCCTCAGTTGAGTGTAGCTGCTCCCGTCTTGTCTAAGGCTATCATCCCACTTGCAGGGGGTGCTGGCGGTTTAATTGGGGCTTCTGCTATTACGTTGGCTTCAATCAAACCGATATGGTCCGAATTACGCGGAAATCCCGTTCCTATTACAGGAATCAAGCTACCTGGCTACTCCATGCCGGATATGTTCAAGTATGTCTTGGGGAAGGTTATGGAGAATGAGAAAGGTGAAAAACTTAAAAAAGACTCTCCTGATGCGGCCGCTGAGCCTTCCAAAGCTTCAGGGCCAATTATAAAAGTACGTACAGATTTTGGTACTGTTGCGGATGGTTCCCTCCACCTTGATCCTTATGAGCGTGGGCATATGATTGAAATGATGGTGCCTGATTATATTGAAATGCTTCGACTTTCGGATAGGGGTGGGATCGATACGTTGATTTCTCCGCAGCGGACACAGCTTGAAATCCTGTCTCCCGGACTGTGTACGCGCCTAGATGCCCTGTTTTCTGCAGACCCTGATCTGGTCCTTGCGGCATCTCGTACACAGCGTGGCCTAAATGCCTTAATCCATAGTGAGTCCATTGAGGATGTGAAGGCTTTAACGCATCTTTCCTCTCAGGTCTGGATTCAGGCAGCTCGCGGCGAACCGGCAACTTTGTCGAAAGGTATGCAGGAAGCTATGCAGGCGCAGACTAAAATACATGGCGAAAGTGTTCCTCCGCGCGCGACGGAGAGATCAGACTTGGTAAGGCGTTTAATGCGGCGTTGATAGGGCGACTTTTACACCCAAGGCAATCAGCATTGCTCCGCAAACTCTGTCGATCCATTTTGTGGCCTTTAGAAATACGGCTTGGACGTGTTTATGCGTCAAAACCATAGTAACGGCTGAAAACCAGATTGTGACCATTAAAGAACAGGTCAATCCGTATACAGCTTGCCAAATAAAAGGGGTTTGCGGGCTGATGATTTGACTGAAAATAGCCAAAAAGAACAATGTTGCTTTGGGATTTAAGGCATTTGTTAAAAACCCTGCCCGAAGGGCTTTTATGTCGGACATGGCTTTTGAGCTTCCGCCTGTGGCTGTCGCTTCATCAATAACCTTTTGCCCCATTCCTTTTGACCGGAGTGCCATAAAACCAAAATATATCAGGTATAGTGCGCCAGCCCACTTGATGATGTTAAATACAAGAATTGATTGGGCGATAATTGCTGAAATACCGAAAATCGTATAGGTGACGTGAACTAGTACACCAAGCCCGAAGCCGAGCGCAGTCCATAAACCTGCTCTTCGTGAATAGATCACAGAGTTTCGGACTGCCATTACGAAGTCAGGGCCGGGAGAGAGAACAGCGAGGAAAAATACGGCGATCAAAGTCAGCCATTGGGTCAGATATAGGTCCATAAAAGTGACACTAATCAGTAAAGTTTGGTCTAGCAAGAAATTAAAAGGAAATGGCGGAGAGGATGAGATTCGAACTCACGATAGGTTTGACCCTATGCCCGCTTTCCAGGCGAGTGCCTTAAACCGCTCGGCCACCTCTCCGCTTGAAAAGTCATAAATTTGAAGCGGCAAACTAGCCTCTCCGCCTTTAAAATTCAAGTGGAAAATTGACGAGCTATCAAGCAATCACATCCGGTTTCAGATAAAGGCTGATTGTTTGCCTTACAGCCTGATTCTGCTATAATTTTTAGTCAGAATTCATGTTTTGGCCATTTTTCACAGTCTCGGGTCAGTCTTATGCGCAGAATATCCAAAAAAGCCACATTTTTCACCGTTCTCTTTGCTATTCTAACGGTTATTGCATTTGCACGGGATTTATATGCTTGGAATCGGGATCATATTTACCCCAGAGGGGATTTAGGGGGGATATACAAATTATACCTGCCTGATGCGTATAAAGCGACTGTAGAATTCTTTGGCGTTGATCTATTTAACTCCGTGTTGACGCCTATCCTGTCAATTCCGGCAGTTTTGATCCTGTTGGGGTTAACAATTCTCTCTTTTGCTATCGGATACGGATGTGTTCGTTTTTCGAAAGGCTATGTTCCTCCTAAAAAGAAGCTGACTCGTGAAGAGTCACTTAAAGAGAAGGTTAAATATCAGCGCCGCTAAATGGTTTATTGGATTTAATAAAGGTTTTCTGTGACACAAAAAATTACTCAATCTCTCGACTTAAGGCAGCAGCAGTCATTGGTGATGACTCCGCAAATGCAGCAAGCTGTCAAATTGCTGCAAATGAATAATCTTGAATTGCAAGATTATCTTGAGGCAGAAATGGTGCAGAACCCTTTGCTCGAGAAGGCTGAACCTGAAGGAGATGAGCCGTCGGATTATGATCCGCAGGCACAGGATTCTGATACATATGCAGATTCCGAGCAAACCGGAAATGAGACTCAAGATTTTGACGCCGGGTCGCGTATGGCAGATATTGGCGCAGGTGGGCGCAGTAATTTCTCTGACCCATTGCCAGATTTTCAAGATAGTCTTGTCGGTGAGAAAAGCTTGAGGGATCACCTATTGGGGCAGTTACATATCGAAGCTGAGAGCGCATTAGAGCGCAGTATTGGAACTTTATTGATTGACCGGATAGACGAGTCCGGATATTTGCGGGAAGAACCTGAAATGTTGGCGCAGCAACTGGGTTGTGGGCGCGAGATTTTGGATAGTGTTCTGACCAAGTTGAAAACATTCGATCCGACAGGTGTTTTTGCCAAGGATTTACCTGAATGTTTGGCGTTGCAATTAGAAGAGGCCGGTGAGTTGGGCGATGCGATGCGTCAGCTCCTTGCGCATCTTGACCTACTTGCGCAGCATGACCTCAAGAGACTTTCAAAAATTTGTGGGGTTGAGAGTGACGAGATCAGTTCTATGGTTGCAAAAATTCGCGGGTTAAACCCGAGACCTTCTGCCGAATTCGAACATATTGTTGCTCAGACGGCTATTCCTGATGTTTTGATGAAGGCTTTGCCCAAGAATATCGGGGGAGGTTATCGTGTTGAATTAAATAATGACACCTTGCCCCGTGTTCTGGTGAACCGTGAGTATTACACAGACGTTTCATCACGGACGAAAGATAAGAAGGAAAAAGAATATCTCTCTACGCAGTTGGCAAATGCAAATTGGCTGGTCAAGGCCTTGGATCAACGGGCGCAGAGTATTCTCAAGGTTGCTGCAGAGATTGTTGAGCAGCAAAACGGGTTCTTTTTATACGGAATTGAATTTTTAAAGCCTCTGACATTGCGTGAAGTTGCCGAGGTGGTTGATCTTCATGAAAGCACTGTGAGCCGTGTCACGACCGGAAAATTTATCGGAACACCACGCGGGTTATTTGAGCTTAAGTTCTTCTTCACCTCCTCTATTGAAAGCGCAGACGGTGGATTGATTTCTTCCGAGAGTGTCAAAGCGCGTATCAAGACTTTGACGGATGAGGAGAGTGCAGAAAGTATTCTTTCTGATGATGATCTTGCTGATCTTCTCAACAAAGAAGGGATGAACGTTGCTCGAAGAACTGTTGCGAAGTACCGTGAGGCTCTAGGGATTGCCTCTTCCGTTGTGCGGCGACGGATGAAGAAAAATATCTGATTACGCGATTTTTGGTTTCTTCTTTGGCTTCGGCTCTTCAAGTTCCAGTGCCGGATCAAGCGGGAGAAGGGTTGTGAAAACTGTTCCTTCACCCAGCGCACTTTTTAATAAGAGTTGGCCTTTATGCAGATCAATAATATTTTTAACCAAGGTTAGGCCAATTCCTGCACCACCCTTCAGGTCACCGTTTCCATCGTCGCGCGGCGTGGTGGTTTTTTCGAACGGGTTAAAAATACGCGCCTGATCTTCTTCAGAGATACCAGGGCCTGTGTCCATAACTGAAAGTGCCAAATCTTTGCCGATTTTTTCTGCACTTAGTGTGATACGACCACCTGCAGGCGTGAAGGAAATGGCATTTCTAATCAAGTTAATCAGAACTTGTTTGATGCGGCGTTCATCTGCATCAATAAATCCTATTTCTTCGGAGCAAGAGAGATGAACCTCGATCTGCTGGCTTCTGGCCCATTCACTGGT
>QKCR01000153.1 GCA_003245575.1 Alphaproteobacteria bacterium
ACATTTCGAGCTAAACGTGTTTAAACCAGTCATCATTTTTAATGTTCTTCAATCCATTCGCCTGATTGCTGACGGATGCCGTAGCTTTACCGATAATTGCGTAGCAGGTATTGAAGCAGACGAACGTCGCATTGAAAAACTGATGTACGAAAGCCTGATGCTGGTGACAGCACTGAACCCTCATATCGGTTATGATAATGCGGCCAAGATTGCCAAAAAAGCCCATAGCGAAGGCACTTCTCTGAAACAAGCCGGTGTTGAGCTTGGTCTTTTGACTGAAGAACAATTTGCAGAATGGATCAAACCTGAAGAGATGGTTCGCCCTCGTGATTAATGTAGACGCGGACAGATTATCGAATGCCCTATCATCTCCCGTTACAAAACGGTCTGTGATGATTGCCGGGCATTCGACGTCCGTATCATTAGAGCAGCCTTTCTGGGATGCCTTGGGACAAATCGCTGATTATCGCAGCATAAGCTTGTCTGATTTGATATCTGAAATAGATGAAGCGCGCGGAACGAATTTATCCAGCGCGCTTCGTTTATATGTGCTGTTTTTCTTACAGTCCAAGCAATCCTAGTGCAGATCTGAAAAAATTCCTGCTCTGTACCTGCTTGCTATTGACCACCCAACAATCCTCCCAATGCTTTTAATGCATCTTTTTTCAGCGCATCTTTGGGGTTCGTTTTCTCGGTCGCTGCAGCAGCTCCGTCAGTTGTTGTTGTCGTTGCCGCACCGTCTGTCGGTGTAGTGGTTGTTGATGTTTCTTCCTGAACACCCAATAGCTTATTCAATTTGTTTTCAATCAACTTATTGACCTTTTTCTCGAACTTGCCACGCAGATAATTCTCGATAACATCCCCACCTGCTTTAGTTGGGTTATCCAGAGGTCCTTTGATAGTAAATTCGAACGGCGGAATATCTGTATCCTTAATGGTCATAGAATTGTTCAAACTTACAGTCCATAGAGGCAGATTGACATTCCCTGCGCTTGTTAGAACGGCCTTCGGCCCATCCATATTAACTTTAGTAAAGTTAATCACGCCATTTTGAATATTGAAGACGGACTCAAAGGTCGAAAATTCCGTTTTACCGTCACCGAAAGATCCAAACAACGTTCCTGCGCGCTCCATTGGTTTATAGCTCCCCTTGGCCGCCATAGCCAACTGGGCCGCATCAACCCCTTGGACAACAATGTCTTTACCAGTAACGTTGCCCTCACCATTCAATGTCTGCACCAGAGCCGCAGGAGATAATCCCGTTGCATTCACAGACACCTTCACGTCCGACATTGTTCCAGAGAAAACTGTATTTGTTTTACCCATAGCTGCGCTGACGAGTTTTTGAGCATCAACATTGCTTGCTGCGAGTTTTCCTGAAACGCTTAACGGATCACGCTCACCAGCTCCGGTCTTGATTTGACCCGATACAGAAGCCGAGCCGCCAAACAGACCTGCACTCATATCCGTTATATCCAAAACACCTTCATTCAGAGCGCATTCCAGATTTGCATTTCTGAAGTCCCACATATCGTATGAAAGAGATTGTGCGGATACTTTCAAGTCGGCGTTGAAACCCTTCATCCATGAAACGTCAATTGCTTCTCGGGACCATTTTGCACTGCCCCCTGATGAAGACGATGCTTGAGCCGTCTGGCTTGTTGCGGCTTTGGCAGAAGATCCTGAATTAGAAGTTGGCAAGGCCAATGTCCCGATATTCAGTGTTCCGGTCACGGATGGTTTTGGAGACAAAGCGATCTCCATATCTCCACGAATGTTTGTTTTTCCGAGATTTGCATCCAGAGACTTGAGGATATATTGATTGTCTCCCCATGTTACATCTCCTGTAATGGACATTGGTCCAGTAAGAGTACTGCTTCCTTTGAAGGTCGGCTGAACAATTCTCATGGCTTCAACCAAATCCGGATGCGCCACTTTGAAATTCAGATGATTAATGACGGGATTATCAAGAATACCAGCAACTTTTCCTGATCCGCCAAACGAAAATCCCCAAACACCGAGCGTCGTATCAAATCCCAAAGATTTAAGATCCCCTGTAAATTTCCCATCAAGGCTTGCCGCACCGATTTTCTTCGGAGTTTCAGGAAGAGAAATACCGTAGGATTTGGCTGCCAATTCAACATCAGGAACTTTGGCACTCAGGCTCATATTTATTCCCGAGAATTCCTGAGCATTCCCCACCTCGCCGCTTGCCTTAACCGTAATATTATCCGGAATTCTGGCTTCAAGCTTTGACAATTGAAGACTTGATCCTGCCGCCGCCATATCAAGAGCAATATTTTCGTATGATTTATTTTGATACGTAACTTTCTTGATATCAGCCCGCACACGCCCCTCGAACGGCAGCGCTAAACCAAAAGATTTATCACCGGATGGGGTTGAAATTGCACCAGTACTTCCGCCAGAAGCCGCAGGATCGCCTACAGTTTCCACACCCAGCTTCTTCATGATTTGGTCGACGTCAATTGACTGAGACGAAATCGTCAAATCTACTTTCTTCTTTTCCGTTCCAAGACCAATCTTGCCGTTAAGCTTCAAATCATTATTTTCAAGTTTGACCTGACTTTTGTCGATAACAAGGAAATCATCTTTCATTGTTCCTGATGCAGACACAGATAAGTCGTCCATAAATTTAATCAAAGAAGATGCATTCCCATCCGCTTTTCCGTTTGATTTCATATCAAATGAAACTTGAGGCACTGCGTTGTCTTTATCCAAACCTTCAACACGCAAATCTCCGGCATAGGCCAATTGGCCAATATCCAATTGAAAAGCGTCCAAAGAGACTTGCTTCGGAGTCACATGAATTTCTCCCGCCAAACGGCCTTTACCGGATAATTCAGGCGGCAAGTTGATGTTTGAACTTCCTGACAGGCTTTCTGCAGCTGTCGCGAGATCAGTCGTCTCTAAGACAACATCTCCTTCAACATTCAATTGATCTTTTTGTGTAATTGTACCTGAGAATTCAGTCTGAATGTTATTCTGAGGCAAGGCCAGTTTGATTTGAACAGGATAGAGACCATTTTTTATATCCAGATCAGAAGTATTGATTTTGGCTTCTATCTTGTGATTATTCCAAAGCATTCCGCCGTTCACTTCGAATGGACCGGAAAGAGAGTCTGCCTTGAGGCGTACATCCAAATCTTCAATAGATTGACGCTGTCCCTTCGATTGATCATCCCAAACAAATATACCGTCTGTAATTTCGACAACGTTCAATGAAACATCCATGGTTGAATGAGTTTCATTCGATTTGTTGTCGGATTCTGACGTTGAAGAAGCTTTATCTTCAGACTTCTTCAACTTGCTTGTCATCCAAGACTGTGTTCCGTCCTTAAGAGTAACCAGTGTAATATGCGGCTCTTCCAAAGTGACATCTTTGATCTCAATCTTTTTAGAAAGCAAAGGCAAAAGCGCGACTTCAACATCCGCTGTTTTGATCGTCAGAATTTGCTGATTATTTGCTTCGACGCTAAGGTCAGAAACTGTGACGTGGGGAAGAGGCAACAAGGAAATACCAATGTCACCTTGCCAGTCCACCTTATAACCTGTGGCTTCATCTACCTTTTCGATGATGAGTGATTTGTATTTTTGTTGGTCGATCATACTGGATGCAATGATCCCAGCCCCGCCTGCCAAAACAACCAATCCGCTGGCAGTCCCCCCTAACAACTTGATCCATTTCATTGTTTTAGGAGCCTGATCATCGAACCCCTTAATATCATCATGTTGTGTATCTGTACGGGAGGTATTTTCGGACATAATTCGCCTTTAAATTTTAATCGGATGCAATAAGGAATGGGCCGTATCTTTATAGGATATGGCCCACTGTCCTGAAAAGTCAAAAATTTGATTTTTTAGCAGATATTTAGCTTTTCTGCCGTTAAGCAGCCATATATTGCCCGCCATTAACCGTCATGGTTGCACCGTTAACAAAAGCGGCACGGTCGGACGCCAAAAAGACAACCATATCTGCAATTTCCTGAGGCTTGCCCATCCGCGCAGCTGGAATTTGACGGATAATCGAATCCAGAACTTCCTGAGGCATGGCTGATGTCATATCGGTTGCGATATACCCGGGACAAATGGCATTAACCGTAATTCCCTTGGCAGCACTTTCTTGAGCCAACGCACGGGTAAATCCAAGCATCCCAGCTTTTGCTGCGGAATAGTTGCACTGGCCTAATTGACCTTTTTGACCGTTAATTGAGCTGATATTGACGATTCGTCCAAATTTGCGTTCGCGCATTCCTGCAATTACAGCACGGCACATGTTAAAGCATGAAGTCAGGTTTGTTTCGATTACAGCATGCCAGCTGTCTTCCGGCATTTTGTGAAGCATTCCATCTTTCGTAATCCCCGCATTATTTACAAGTACATCAATCGGACCCATTTCGGATTCAATTTTTGCGATTGCATCCGCGCAAGCTTGAAAACTGGCCACATCGGCTTTGTATACTTTTGCCCCTGTTTCAGTTGCGCATTTTTGAGCTGCTTCTTCATTTCCATGATACAAAGCTGCGACCTGATACCCTTCTGCAATCAGACCTTCTGTGATTGCCCGACCGATACCACGTGTTCCGCCTGTAACAATTGCTACTCTACTCATATTAATCTCCAAATCCGACTATCTATTTTCTATCTTTCAACACACATAGCAATGCCCATGCCGCCACCAATACATAATGTCGCTAAACCTTTCTTGGCATCACGGCGTTTCATTTCATGAAGCAAGGTAACTAGGATACGCGTGCCAGATGCACCAATCGGGTGACCGAGAGCAATTGCCCCACCATTCACGTTCACTTTATCACCATCCAGTTTAAGTTCTTTCAATACACTGCATGCTTGGGCGGCGAACGCTTCGTTAGACTCAATCAAGTCAAGATCGGCAACTGTCCACCCGGCTTTTTCCAGCGCTTTCTTAGAGGCAGGAATTGGTCCTGTTCCCATGATTGCCGGATCAACACCTGCTGTCGCCCATGATTTGATTGTGGCAAGAGGTGTCAGTCCACGTTTCTTTGCTTCGCTTTCCGTCATTAACATCACAACAGCCGCACCATCGTTAATACCCGATGCATTTCCTGCTGTTACGGTCCCATCACCTTTAAAGGCGGGACGCAATTTACCCAGAGTTTCCGTTGTTGTTCCTGCACGCGGGAATTCATCCGTATCAAAAACAATTTCGCTTTTCTTGCTTTTAATTGTGACGGGTGTAATTTCCTCCTTGAATTTTCCTGCAGCAATCGCAGCTTCAGCACGTTGTTGTGATGTTGCGGCGAAGCTGTCTTGATCATCGCGCGTCAGAGAGAATTTTTCGGCAACGTTCTCGGCTGTAATCCCCATGTGATAACCGTTAAACGCATCCCACAAACCGTCTTGGATCATTGTATCAACCAGTTCGGCATTTCCCATTTTTGTTCCGTTGCGCATTCCGATTGCATGAGCAGAATTACTCATGCTTTCCTGACCTCCTGCGAGTACGATATTTGCATCACCGTTTTTGATGGCCTGTAAGCCAAGCGCAACTGTACGCAACCCTGAACCACAAACCTGATTGATTGTCATTGCGGTTTTTTCTGCCGGAATTCCTGATGCTATCGCCGTTTGACGCGCAGGGTTTTGACCACATCCCGCTGTGAGAACTTGCCCCAGAAGGACTTCGTCAATTTCATTTGCAGCGACACCTGTTGTTTTCAAAACATCTTCAATGACGGCTTTACCAAGGTCAACTGCCGACAATGGTGACAGCGTGCCTAAAAATGTTCCAATTGCAGTTCTTTTGGCAGCAACAATGACTACGGATTCTTCGGACATGAGAAAACTCCCGGATGATATGGTTCGGTAAAATTTGGACGGGGAGACTATGCAATCTTTTGTCGCATTTTCAAAGGCTAAACCTTTGCTGCAATGCAATGAATTGTGTTTTACAGATTCCCATCAATCCATTCATCCATCGGTTTCCAGAATGCCTCTTCTGCCCTTGATGCCATCATCATACTGATGTGCCCGAATTCGACGACTAACTGAGTTGCATGAGGAAGTTGCTTTGCCAGAGCTTTGGCAGACTTGGGGGGTACGATCGTATCATTGCTCGGGATAATGACCAGGCAGGGTTTGGTAATCTTTTGGGGCGATATAGTTTTTCTGTTAATCCGCCACTTTCCTTCGACAGGCTTATTGTGAATGTACCAATCATTGACGGATTGACGAACAATGCCCGCAGGCATATCTGCGCCCCCATTCACCCAGTCTTCAACAGCCACAAATAGCTTTGCCTTTTCAGACGTCATATCCAAGTCTGCAAAACTAGAAAATTTTCTGGTTATCATTGACGGGTCAGTGCCAGCAAAAATTAATTGCAGCCATTCGTTGGGCATATAGTCCAGATGCGTAACCTTGAGCAATCCTCCCTCATCTGCCCATTTTCTTATATGTGTGGCAACGTTATTCTTCCCGCCGCCTGAAAAGTCCCACGGTGTCGCAACAAAGATCAAACCATCAAAAAAATCGGGGTTGAGGATTTCTGTTGCGGCTAACAAAAGTCCTCCCATGCAATATCCCAGACCAAAGATAGGCGTATCTGTTTTTTCTTGTCGAAGCCATTCGATCATACGGGATATTTTTGTACCGATGGTCATATCAAGAGTTGCCAGTTCAGGATCATCCCGCATGTTTTCCCATTCCAATTGGAAAATGTCATATCCTTGTGTGCACAACCATCCGATCAGTGAGCGCTCTTTGGGCAATATATCCAAAATTTCTGCACCATTGATCATGGAAGGAATCATGACAATCTGTGCTTTTGCTTTTTTTGATTTCCCGCGCCTTTTTGCTGCGTGCCAAATGAGTCGCGCCTCTCCATCTGACCAGACGACACTTTTATGCAAGTTTGGTCTTTGGTACGGGTGGGATTGATATTTGCGTAACCCCTCTATGACTTTTTCCATGGTGACTTTTGCGGCAGCCCCGTCTTTGTCTCCCCAGAAGTTCATTCCCTTCTCTTTGACCTTATTGATATTCGGTTGCAATAATGCTGCGGAAGCCAGTCCTAGCTGCATCATCAGCGGACGCTGACGAAAGCCGGGAATCAGTGTGCTTGAGTTGTTTTTCCTATCAGGCATTTCTTTGACGTTTGTTTTGCAGAGTATGGTGCAACTTCATTATGTTATTTTATTATGACATTTGGAATTCTGACGCAGCAAAATATTGCTGACTTCTTGTATCCACATGCAAAATGTGCTTAATTATAAATACCATCGTGCAACATTTTACTCCATAGGTACAAGACATGGCTTCTAAAAAAGGTGGCGATAAACCTACCGTAATTAAGAAATACGCGAACCGCAGACTGTATGATACCGGACGCAGCAGTTACGTGACTCTGGATGATTTGTGCCAAATGGTCAAAGAAGGTTATGACTTTGTTGTTTATGATGCCAAATCCGGAGAAGACCTGACCCGTTCTGTTCTAACACAAATCATTGTCGAACAAGAATCAAAGGGAGAGCAAAATCTTCTACCAACGAATTTCTTGCGTCAGTTGATTGGCTTTTACGGCGACAACATGGGTAAATTTGTTCCCAACTATCTGGAGCAAGCCTTTAACGACTTTACGCAAAAACAAGATCAGTTCCGCGATCAATTGAATAAGTCTTTCGGCGGCATATTCCCGATGGGTTCATTTGAAGAGATGAGCAAACAAAACATGGCTATGTTCGAGCAAACCATGAAAGCCTTCTCTAATTTCGCAGGTCAAGGAAACAAGACGCATAAAAGCGACGAGTAGTTTTTATCAGAGAATTAAAAGAATAAGCCGCCCGTTAGGGCGGCTTTTCTGTTGGAGGGTACTTTCCTGAAAATCTTTTCTACTGTTTGGTAAATTTCTCGGGGATATGAATATTTGCCCATGGTCGATCCAATGTCGGCAATCCATATACAAACCCCTGAATATGGTCTATCCCGTCTTTGGCTAGAATATCAGCTTCAGAGAGAGTCTCCGCTCCCTCACCGACTGTTTCCAAATTCATGGCAGATGCCAAAGAGTGTAAAGTTCGAATGAAGAGTTTGTTTTCTTCCTTATCCATATCCCTTACAAAAGATTTATCAATCTTCACAATATCCAAAGACAAATCTTTTAATTGCGAGAATGCTGTCTGCCCTGCCCCAAAATCATCCAAGGCGATGCGGCATCCCAAATCTTGCAAGGTTCTAATCACACGCATGGTCTGATTGACATCACTCATGGCAACACTTTCTGTGATTTCAACAATCAAGCGGCTCGCAACATCAGGATAATCACGCAATTCCATTTTTACGGACTTCAACCAATCCGGATCAGTAAATGTGTGATTGGATACGTTCACTGAAAGAGAAATCCCCGGAAACTCTTTTAGCTCGCGGATAGCTTCACGTGTAGCAAACATATCAACAAGGCGTGTTAGTCCCATTCTTTCAATTGCCCCGATGAATTTTCCGGCGGAATGAACTTCACCTTTCTCGTCAATCATACGAATTAAGCATTCATGAAAAGAGATATTATTTGTTCGTGAGTTTACAATTCCTTGAAACGCGATTTTTACACGACCATCTTTGAAACTTTTCAGGAAGTCATCTCCCGTGCTTAGAATGTCACGGAAGGCACGAACTTCCTCTCCCAACTTATCAGAATATTCAATAAAACATCCACGGCCTTTGTTTTTGGCATCCATCAAAGCCAGTTCTGCTCTACTCAGGACTGAAGAAGCAGATGTTTTTTTGTCTTCTATGCGAACGCCGCCTATCGAGACCACCTGATGGATTGATCTCTCTTGAACATCAATTGTCTGATTGTAAAATACTTGAAGAATGTCATTTGCAGTTTCCCACATACTGCCGGTATTCGCATCCTTGAAATAGATTGCGAATATATCTCCAGCTATATGATAGATGTCCGCCTTGTCTTGCATGACACGCTTTAACATGCTCTCTACTGTCTGCAACAGCTCATCAACAAATTCGTTTCCATAGATTTCATTGACCAAAGACATGCGATCCAGCCCCATAAGAAGCAAGTATCCTTTTTGACTCTCGACTTTCTCTATATTCTCTTCCAGATCTTGGAGCAGTCTGCGTCGATCTTCGCTGCTGGTGAAAACATTGCTGACAGCGTTGCGGAAGCCCATTTTTCTGGCCAATCGCTTTTGATGCTCAATTTTCTCAATGTCCAGTGCCATCAAGCTCTGAATTGTTGTTGATTTCTGATGATCATCAAATCTCGTTACCCCAGTCTCGATAATGGGAATAAGCGTTCCGTCTGCTCGGGTCAAATTATAGCGTAGTGTAAAGTTTTTTTCTGCTTTGGAGAGATTTGTAAGAGATTCTGCAATTTCCAACTGGCGTGTAACGAGATCAGATGACGCCACTAATTTCGAGAATTGTTCCTTGTTTTCAGGCGTTCTATCCTCTGCCAAGCCTAAAACACCCATCACATCCCCAATAAATTCGTATCTGTCTTCTTCAACATGATACAAATATGCGACCTGTCTACTTGCACGTAGAGACAATGAAAGATGCTGTAACCACAGCTTGCTGTCCGCCATCAAAAAAGCCCTTCTCTGCGCCCTAGTACATCCAGAAATGCACCGTTCCTCTGCGCTTATTCTATTAAGTATGGCAGGAAAAGGTTAGCGGCTTATTTACAATTTATATAAAATTTTATCTTTTTTGAGATTTTAGCGGAAATTCCCTGCGACACGATCACGCGCATCAATCGCCAGATCCATGGCTTCGGCACGTCCTTCGTGGGCAAATGTTGAGGCTATTCCTTTACCATAGGTAAACAAAACTGATGCAGAACTGGATGCCCCTTGCCCTACACACGCGATTTCGTAGGATTTACTGACGTCTGCATCGCGTGCCTTGGTTTGAGACGGAACTGCTGCGAATTCACCCTGACATCTTGACTTTGCGCGTTCAAGATATTGATTGATAATGTCGTTAAAGGCTGCTGCGCTTGCTACACGGCGCATTTCCACACTGCCGTAAAGGCTCTGTGTTTTCCAGCTGTAAGCCTTATAGTTTGTGGATTTTGATCCAGCGGCTACTTCACTAACCCCTCCAACAACCGGAATACCAGCTTTTAACAAGAAGCCTTTGTATTCTGAAGCACTCGGAAATGTTGTCTCGACGTATTTTGTACTTACCGGTGTTACTACCGGGCTTTCCGTTCCAACTGAAGGAGTTACATAGGCTGCCTGTTGCGCCATAGCTTTGGTATTCTGCTGTTGTATGGCTTTGATTTGAGCCTCCAATTGGACAATTTTCGCCTGATCTTTTGTGATCTGGGATTGGAGATTTACAACTGTTGCACTGCCTGATTCCTGACTAGCTGACATACGGGATTGCAATTGAGCCACCTGCCCTTGCAATTGTATCACTTTGGCTTCGCTTTCGCCTAACTCTTTGCTTTTACCGACCAAGTCTTCTTTCAAAGTCGCGATCAATGCATCATTTGATTTTTCAGACGCCTTTGCCGCCTGAATCTGTTGGGTCATACCCTCAGCAGCTTTTAATCGACTTTCTAGCGACGCGAGTTTCGCGTTACGTTCATCCAATTGAGCTTTTAGTACGGTCAGCTCTGCATTTTTCTTCGAGATCGCGTCTTGTGTTGACTGCGCCATTTGTTCTTGTTGTTTTTTATCATTTGCCGTTGCAGATGATTGCTGTTTAAGACTTAAAACCTGATATTCCAAACCGGAAATGGTTGCTGTCTTTTGTTCAAGAGAAGCTTCTAGGGCAGCAATCTTATCATTCATTGAGTTATTTTGGTTGGATGATGCTTGCTGCATTCCAGACAATTTAGCCTGCACTGCTTCTTTTTCGGATACAGTGCTATTCAGTTTTTGCTCAACCTCATTCATCTGTTTCTTCAGGATTGCTATTTGTTGCTCCTGCTCTGGGGATGCTTTTGAGGAAGATTGGATTAACTGAGCTTGCAGATCTGTGATCTGGCTTTCTTTTTCTTTCAGTTGATCCTCAAGACCGTTTAGCTTGGAGATTTGTGCGCTATCAGCGATGCTCGGATCAAAGAGCATAGCTTCAATTTCTTTTTTTTCGGCAGTGCATTTCAACCGTTCATCTTCAAGCAATGCACCAAGACGTCGGATTTCCCGCTGGCTTTCCTGATAACGGCGAGTGGCTTGCTCCAGATCCCAGCTACCGCCTGCACTTTTAATTTGGGCTTGTTCCCCTTCTTTTTGCAGTTTTTCAAAGCTTGCTTGAAGTGCCGATTTTTCTCCATTCAGTGTTTCGATTTGCGTTTTCAGAGTTCTGATTTCTTTACGCAATTCACCATCATCTTCAGCAGGAGCAACAGTTTTAGGCTGCTGCGCGGCTACAGCCAATTCACTCACTTGTGCTTTCAAAGATGTATTTTCAGAGGATAGTCTTGCCAGTTTATCCTGTATCTCTTTAGTGGCAGCTTCGTCCCCGTTTGCACTTTCCATCATCTGGGACATCTTTGCAGTTTGTTGTTCCAGCTGCGCAATCGTTGTTTTCAGATCACTATTTTCCTTCTGGAGGGACGCAATTTTTTGCTCAAACGCACTGGTGTCATTTTTAGCACCGGATGCAGCGGTTGCAGAAGCAGCAGACGCAATATCGAGTTGGTTTTTCAATGTTGTGTTTTCTGCCTTGAGAGTCTCAAGCTGTTGAGACAGACGGCTTGCTTCGGCCTTCGCCGATTCAGCTTCTGCCGATGATTTCGTCGCGGCGCCATCTTGAGCTTTCATGGCTTCCATATTTTTTTCAAGCGCGCTGACTTTAGACTTAAGCTGGGCATTCTCATTCTGAGCGGATGAGAGTTTTTCTTTTACTTCACTTACTGCTGCGCCTTGAGCTTGAGAGATTTGGTCCTCGAAACTTTGACGTGATTCGGAGAGTGCACGTTTCAATTGCGCATTTTCAACTGTCAGATCCTGAATTTGACGCTCCAATACAGCATTGTTGGTCGATGATACCTGAGATGCAGCTTTTGGAGCAGCTTGTTTTGCTGCCGCAGGCGCTTCTACCGGCTGCGCTTCAACCTGAACAACCGGAGCGGATGTTTCAAGGGAGGAAATCGGCTCAGCCCCCATGGATGGTTTGGGACGCGCTGCCAGTAAGCCTTCAATACTTGGGGCATTGCTTGCAATATTAACAGATTGTGGTTCTACTTTAGCAATTGGCGGAGTTTCTTCGGAAGATGGTTGTGCAGCGATCGGCGCACTTCCACGTAGCCCCGAAAGACAGGTCATTAATTCTGTGCGGCCTTCTTTAAATCGGTCTGTAGAAAATGCCATATCTTTTCCATCAAAAGAAACAGCCAATTTTTCACTGGACTCCAATGCTTTGAGAAATGCCTCATCACGTCCGAGGCTAATGACTGCAACTTGTGCAGACTGTGGTGACACATTGAACTTTTCAGCCTTGGAATTTCCTGCTTTCAGGGTAATGGCTTGTTGTGCATTTTCAGCAAAAGTCGGAGACTGAAAATCCAAAGCGAGTGAGTATTCTCCAGCCACGCTACGTGCGATACTTAGAATGGCGTTGTTATCGTATTTTTGTGCCATCGTGCAATAGTTGCCTTGCGTGATGCTTGCTACGCGGCTTACAGACCAAGATGACTTTGCAGAAACTGTTTGTGCGGCATGTGCCGATGTGTTCGGCATAACGAAGGCGGTACACCCCAAAAATCCTAACAATAACGCAGATGAGATGTTGGTTTTTTGCGAACGGGGCATAATCGTCTCCAGATATAGAGTATATATAATAGGATTTAAAAGTGTTTGGGGTATTCTAATATCTTACATAGAAGAAGCAACGTCAGTCTTGATGACCAAGACTTTTTCGCCATTCGGAGCTACAAACATTTGACCTACCGGGCGGACATTCTCACCTTCATATTGGCTCAAAGCGCTATAAACAGCATCTTCGAACGATCCTTTTTGAGAAACGGACTCTTTCAGAGCATAGTTATTTTCAGCTTGCCAAATCACTTTAGCACCAGCGTCTTCTGCCCATACATCCAACACTTCTGCTAACGGAGCGCCAGAGAGGCCAAACCATCTTGTTTCGCCATCTTTGGATTTAGGTGCTGCAGGTTCAAAAACAGAAGACAGGCTCATGCTGCCTGTCTCTTCTTTTTTAGCCGCTTCCGGAGCTGGCGTATTCGTTGTGATCGAAGAAGCCGGTGTCATCATGACAGGATTCATTCCCTCGGAACGGAACTGCGAGTGCAGTTCCTTTTCTCCGCTTTGCTTCAAGAGCATATTCACTGCGTCCTGAAATTTTCCGACGTAAGAAAATTCTTTACTCAAGGTCGGAGTATCAGGTGATGCCCACATCAGATCAACATTCTGACGCTCGGCCCAACGACGCAGAACATCGCGAACATTTTCACCTTTTCTTGCACGCCAGCTTTCAACAACGTTTGCCTTTGAAACGGAGTATGTCGATACAGGTGCTGACGGCTGATTACCAATGATGGTCAATTGGACAGGTTTTTCATTCGGAATGTCAGAACCTGCTGCCGGTGCGATTTCTTGTGGGGCAATCGGTTGTGCCACAGGTGCAACAGCAGGCTGTGCCAATACCGGAGCGGAAACATCAGACTGAGGTTTTGCATTGCCGTATTTTGCACGAACGGAGTCAGGAACATAGTGTTCATCAAACACTTTCAACGCAGGTGCATCAGAATCAATTCCTTTGGCAACGTTATAGTCTTCTGCCGTCGGAACTTCAGCGACGTTGGTAATAACCAGCGGACTCGTTACAGAACCGGTAGATGAAGGTGCGCCGGAAACAGACGGTGCAGCCGCAACAGGTGCAGATGCATTATTCGCGCCTGTCAGTTCGAAACCGGCTTGAGCCTGAGGGGCCAATGCCAGGGTTGTTGTTGCGATCAAAGCGCAAGCCAATTTATGAAAAACTCTCATCTCTCCATGACCTTTCAAATCTGAGCAAAAAGCAATTTTTTTTGTAAACGCTAATTACATAGCGCAGAAAAAATTTGGCTGCAATCTTATTAGGCAAGAGAGTGGCGGATATACCTGAAAATTTTAGGAAATATCTTCAATAGGACCAGAACTGCCATCCCCGAGTTTCGAGGCCAAGGAGGCATGCATAAAATCGTCCAAGTCTCCATCCAAGACCACTTGAGCATCTGTGCGCTCCTGACCTGTCCGAAGGTCCTTAATCATTTGATATGGTTGCAAAACATAGGATCTGATCTGGTGTCCCCAGCCTATTTCTGTTTTGGAACCATAATTGGCATCGCTGGCGGCTTCCCTGATCTGTAGCTCCCGCTCATAGAGTCGCGCTTTCAACATTTCCATGGCGGCTGCACGGTTCTGATGCTGGGAGCGTTGAGCCTGACACTGGACGACTATTCCTGTCGGATTGTGGGTAATGCGGACGGCTGAGTCGGTTCTGTTAACGTGCTGACCGCCTGCACCACTCGCCCTGAATGTATCAACCCTCAGATCTTTTTCCAGAATTTCAATGTCGATATTCTCATCCACGACCGGGGAAACAGCCACAGACGCAAAGCTGGTATGACGTCTGGCGTTCGAGTCAAACGGAGAAATTCTCACCAGTCGATGGACTCCGCTTTCATGCTTTAGCCAACCATAGGCTTGCGGACCTTCTATTTTCAGAGTGGTTGATTTAATCCCTGCACCATCCCCCTCCGTCTCATCCAAGTAGCTGACCTTATATCCGTGGGATTCAGACCAGCGGATATACATGCGCAAGAGCATTCCTGCCCAGTCGCAGGCTTCCGTGCCACCTGCGCCCGCATTTACTTCGAGATACGCATCATTTTCATCTGCTTCTCCGGACAGTAAACTTTGAAGCTGCAATTTTTTGGCATCTTTTGCTAACGCTTTGATTTGATTGCAAGATTCCTCAACAAGCCCCACATCACCTTCAGATTCGGCCAACTCGATCATCTCGATATTATCTTTGAGGGTTGTTTCGACTGAGCGTACCTCCTCGATCCGTTGTTCGAGGCGGTTCTTTTCTTTCATCAATGTTTGGGCTTTTTCTGCATTTTCCCAGAGTTTTGGGTCGGCAGAGAGGGCATTTAGCTCATCAAGTCTGGATAGGGCCACATTCCAGTCAAAGATGCCTCCGTAGCAATTGGAGTGCATATTCAATTTCATCAACCAAATTCTGAATATCAGCGCGCATCGCGTTCTCTTACCTAGTAGAATCGGATTTGACCGAAATGTTCCCGTTTATAGGTCCTAAGCAGCTTCCTGCTGACCTTCATCGTCTCCATTATATTGATCATAGGAGAAATTAATAAAGCCTGCGGTCAATTCGTCCTTGTTTTCTTCCGTAAACGAGCTGGAAAACAGGTTGTGATGAATAACTGGTGCATTTTCAGACCATACACCACCTTTTTCAGACACTTTTGTGCGACAATCTTCAGAGCCAGCGACCATTACACCTTGCAAGAGATCAAGATCTGCCAAAAGTCCTGCGGAGTTTTCAAGGCACATAACAGGCTTGTATGCAGCCATAAAGCCACCAATAAAGCGTTTTGTGTGAGCTGTCGTCATTAACTTATCGTGGCTACGAACGCCGCCAGGAATGACCAGAATGTCGTAATCAGCAGCCAAGGCGTCGGAAATATGTTTGTCAACCGGATGGTTCAATCCCCAGGAAGCACCTCTCCAACCATTCACGAGTGAGTTTTCAACGCTTACGATGCTTGGTTTGCCGCCTGCTTCAAGGATAGCTCTTTGAAATGTTGTCATTTCGATTTCGTTAAATCCGTTACCAACCAAGATGGCCGCGTTCATTCCTGCAAGCGGTTTGCTCATTCGTTCACACTCCTTATGAAAATAATGTTGCGTTTATGTTTGTTTTTTTACTTATTCTATAATGGTCTTTCAGGACCTATCCCAATTCCCGTACGATTTTTGCCATCAGTTTGACGGATGTCGGCACGGGCACTCCTAAGAGAGACTTTAAAAGGCGAATCGTTTATGACAATGCCTCTTGGGGTGGGTCGTAAAATGTTCTATTCAGGCTCAAAAGTCAAGAAAAGTTTTATAGTTTTTTCAATTCATTACTCTTCAGAAATGTCACCGCAATCTCTACGGATATTCGGCATCCCTTTCGGGGAGTTAGACGTCACAATTCCCAGCACTTCCATTCGTCTCTGCCGCATTCATTGCGCCGAACAAAAGAAAACTGCTTTAAAAACATAAAATTAAGGAAAAAGCACCTTTACAACCCCGTATTTTCCCCTGTAAAAACTACTGACACCTAGAGATTCTGTTTCTCGGCGTTTTTAAAGAATTTGGTTTAAGGAGCATTCTAATGAAAACTTTGCGCGGTATCCCCTTTCTGGCGCTGATTGCGGCAACATCTCTTGTTGCTGTCGGTTGTACAGGATTTAAAAGTCAATCCGAAGTCGACGCTTTGAATGAAGCGCAAGCAGTCGGTAGCCCATTCACTCAAGCTCTGGCTTCTGAATATAGAGATATGGCGAACCGCGAACAGAATGTTATGTTCGATTATCCTGATGCTCTGCATTTCGCGCGCAAAGGTTTGGCTGCATCTGCCGGTGAAGTTGTTCTTCCTGAGCCAGTTTCCGACTGGAACCTGAAACCTGAACATGTTGAAGAATTGTCATCCGCTCGTTCCAAACTGGTGATGGCTCTGGACCGTGGTGCACGCGAAGCAAACCCATCTGTTGCTGCTGTTGCTCAAGCGCGCTTTGATTGCTGGATCGAACAACAAGAAGAAAACTGGCAAAAAGAAGATATCTCCGGATGTAAAGCTCAGTTCTTTGATGCTCTGAACACTTTGGGTGGTGATCTCGCACCTCCTCCAGAAGATGTTATGCCTCCTGTAACTGCTGAAGCTCCGCCTGTAGCTCCTATGGCTCCGGAAGATGCAAAATATCTGGTCTTCTTTGACTTCGACTCTTCCAAAGTTGACGTCGGTGGTTCAAGCGTTCTGGACTCTGTTGCTGCAGAGATCAAAAAACAAAACATCTCTGCGATCAATGTTATCGGTTACACCGATACATCAGGTTCCAAGCAATACAACAAACGTCTGTCTGCAAAACGTGCAAACGCAGTACGTGATGGCCTGATCTCTCGAGGTGTTGACGCTTCTATGCTCAAAATAGACAGCAAAGGTGAAGACTTCCTCATGGTTCCTACCGCTGATGAAGTTCGTGAACCAGCTAACCGTCGTACCGAAATTACTTTCGAAAAGTAATCGGACAGCGTAGATAAAGAATTAAGCCGACCATCTGGTCGGCTTTTTCTTTTGGTAGTATGAGATGAAAAAGCTTCTCGCTTTTAACTCGCCACCAGTTTTTCTATATTTCTTTTGGATCAAAATCGAAGTTCTTGTTACAGAACTCGCATGTCATTGCAATTTTACCATCAACCGTTGCATGTTCCAGATCGTCTTCTGAAAGAAGCGCCAAAATAGACTGGAGCTTTTCCGGTGTGCAGCGGCACCCCTTTTTGATCGGTTGTGGGCTGTATACACGCACGCCTTCTTCATGAAACAGTCTATAGAGCAAAGTTTCATCATGAAGTTTCGGGTCTATCAGTTCTTCTTTGGTACATGTTTCCAAAAGGATTCTGGCTCTATTCCAATTTTCAGGAACCGGTTTATGGTCTTGAGGTATTTTTTCATGCTCAGGAATATGCTGAAGCATCACTGCACCGGCGCGCCAATTACCGTTTTCATCTTTTTCAACAGCCATCTTGATGGCCGTCCCGATTTGTTCGGATTGGTCAAAGTAATGGTGAATGGATTCCTCGAGACTAGAACCTCTCAACTCAACAATCCCCTGATAGCGTTCCATATATTCGCCTTGATCTACTGTGAACGCCAAGTAGCCATTCCTGATCAGATCCCCGATTTTCGGGGCAGGATTTGTTTTCAAAAGCTCTTCAAGGGCTTCCATATCGAATCCACCCGTACCGCGCGCATCTCCTTCGGATGTTACATCCGAAACCAAACGATAGATCGGCCCCTCGCCTTGCGCCTGAAGAATGAAAATCCCTTCATATTTCAACATGGAAGACAGTAAAACAGATAAAGTAACCGTTTCAGCTACCAGTTCTGCCACTTTTTCAGGATAAGCATGCGGATCAATAATTTGATTAAGGACACTTCCCAAGCGGATAACGCGTCCGCGCAAATTCGCGCGTTCCAAATCAAACGTCAGATAACGGCTATCCTCAGGCAACGGAAAATTGATGATTTCCGCTGTTTCATCTTTATCAGGTGTTTTCTGGTTATCGGTCTCGTCATTCA
Source organism: Alphaproteobacteria bacterium (assembly GCA_003245575.1). Taxonomy (GTDB): domain Bacteria; phylum Pseudomonadota; class Alphaproteobacteria; order Micavibrionales; family Micavibrionaceae; genus UBA1573. Next base: position 18,337 of record QKCR01000153.1, read on the forward strand.
TGCGGCTCTTATACCCGTAATCTCCATAAAATCCAACCGTTAAAGTCCCCAAATCGTCTATGATTTGGTCTTATATCCGGTTTTAAGCATAGCCCAAGCCCCCAGCATTAAAAGCACATTCAAGCCCCCCAAAATCAGGAGACCTTGAGTAACAGGGGTTTCCGCATGCCCGATAAAGCCTGCACGAAACCCGTCTATCATATAGAAAAACGGGTTAAAAAGAGCCACTTTCTGCCACATCTCGGGCAAGGCGCTGAGTGCGTAGAATGTTCCGGAGAGAAAGGTCAACGGCGTAATGATGAAGTTTGTTACAGTCGCCATATGGTCAAATTTGTCTGCCCAAAGCCCCGCCAGAACTCCGATCGTTGCCAACATCATATTTCCCAGAAAGCCAAAAGCAAAAACATGCCATAGCGAACTGATCGGCAAATGGACAAAGAATGAGATTGCGCCATACCCCAAAACCCCGATCAAGAGACACCGTGTTAATGCACCGATAATCAGACCACTCAGAACTTCCCAAGGTGCTAGGGGCGGCATCAGAATATCAACAATATTCCCCTGAACCTTCGCGATAATCAATGACGAAGACGGGTTGGAAAATGCGTTTTGGATCATTGTCATCATCAGCAACCCAGGTGCCAGAAACTGCATACCTGATACCCCCAAACCATCGGAAATATGTTGTTTGAAGGACAAGGTAAAGACGGCAAAGAACAGAACCAATGTCACGACCGGTGCTATCAGGGTCTGCATATAGACATTCATAAACCTTCCAACCTCTTTTTCGACAAGAGTCTTGAGACCTACCCAGTTACAAGTGCCTATTGTACGAGGCGTTAGGCTTAGTATCGCGTTGGAAGAAGAGGTATTTGGATGGTTAGACAATTTGTGCATTTCCTTGTATCGTTGGCCTTATGAACAAAGCATTCTCTCAGGAAAAATCAAGCCCCTCCAAGGCGGAAAAGTCAGAAAAGGTCGATTCTGTTGTAAAAAAACGGAAAAAAATCACTCAATCTTATCTGGAAAATTCGGCAGCATATTACCTCCAGAGATTTGCCGCGTCTACATCCCGCTTCCGTCTGGTTATGAAGCGTAAAATTGATTTATCCTGTCGAGACCATCCTGAGCAAAACAAAGAGCAATGCTATGCGTTATTAGACCAGCTTGTGATCAAGTTTCAGGAGCTTGGATATTTGAATGATAGCTCCTATTCTAAAGGATTATACTATTCTCTTTCCCAACGTGGTTATTCTCGACAGAAAATCCGATTCCATATGATGTCCAAAGGATTAGCCGAAGATATGATTACGGAAGTTATGGGAGAGACCGATCAGAAGTTCGAAGTAACCCAAGCTTTACGTTACGCAAAGCGTAAAAAGATCGGGCCGTTTGCCATCAGAGAGCAAGATACACAGAAGTCATTGGCTTCTTTAGCGCGTAACGGCTTCGGATATGACGTTTCTACAAAAATTCTTGGAATGGATCATGAGGAGGCACTTGGCCTTCTGGATGAGGCTTCATCTATTTAGAGACTAATTAATGCGCTGTGCCGGGAATATCAGCGTAACGGTTGTTCCGATGCCCTTTTGCGAAATAATTTCGACACGACCACCGTGCAATCTCATCAAAGAATGGACCAGCGATAATCCAAGGCCAAGACCATAAGATGATTTACTGAGACGTCCGTCCAAAGATCCGAATTTCGATGTTACGCGTTCAATCTCGAACTCATCCAGACCTATCCCTGTATCAGTTACAGAAATTCTCAAATCTCCTTGATCATCAACTTCTCCGCCGATGGTGATGTGTCCGCCTTCCGGAGTAAATTTGATAGAGTTCGATAAAATATTGGTCAGCATTTGACGAATGGCGACTTCTTCACCAATCAAGTGCGGCAGCTGGCTCAAGTCAGGTTCAGGTAGCAACAAACCTGCATCTTTTATTTTTGGCAGCATCAAGTCAATTGTACTGCTCACAAGTTTCTTCATATCAATGCGCGCTTCACGTAGCTCGCGATCTCCTGCATCTATACGGGAAATATCAAGAATCTGGTTGATGATCGATAGAAGATGCTTCCCGCTCTCGTGAATATCGCGCGCATATTCCCAGTATGATCTCGGTTCAATTTGTCCAAAAACTTCATTGCGAATAATTTCCGAGAACCCGATGATCGAGTTCAAAGGTGTCCGCAATTCATGGCTCATATTCGCCAAAAATTCTGACTTGGCACGGTTGGCAATGTCAGACTCTCTCTTTGCTTCCTGCAACTGAGTTTCTGCTACTTTTCTCTTGGTAATATCTTCAATACCGGATTCAAAGTATACGAGGCTGTCATGATCATCAAAAACCGGACGAATTGTTTCCTGAACCCAGAATTTTTCACCGTTACGACGAACTGCGTTATATTCATATACTTCCTGATGACGATCATTTTCTATCGCCCGCAAAAACTTCATGCGTTCATTCGGGTCCTGAAACAACTCGATATGTGCGTTTCTGATTTCACGCATCATATCTTCCGGGGTTTGATAACCAAATATTCTTGCCATTGCTGGGTTTGCCGAAATAATTTGCCCGTCAATTGTTACTTGATAAATTCCATGCGCTGAATTTTCCCAAATCGACCGGTACTTGCGCTCGGCTTCGGTCAATGCCCACTCGGCACGCTGGCGTTCGTCAATATCTGTAAAACTTCCGACAACGCGCATTGTTCTGTTTTCATCCATGCGGATCATGGATATGGCCATCTCAACAGCTCTGAATTTTCCTTCAGATGTCCGAATTGATGTCATTACGCGGTACCCAGAACGCAGCCCCTTGATCATTTGGGATACTGACTTTCTTTGCTCTTCCTGATCTTTCGGATGCAGCAGATCAAACATATTTTTGCCCATGGATAATTTTGTCGGGCTTCCTGTAAGTCTTTGCCATGCCTCATTAAGAAAGAGAATTTCTCCGCTTAAGCTGATTTCGAAAATTACATCGGAAATAGCATTGATAATTGCTTTGTTCTCGCGCTCTGATTTTCTCAAAATATGGTTGAGTCGTTCCCGCTCATTGATTTCGGTGCCTAGCTCTGCGTTCTTTTGCTCCAATGCCTCATACATCTTTTCAAGAGTTTCGGCACTACCTTGTGACGTCTTCATGAAAATCAACACAAATACTGTAAGACCACCCAGAAATATCAATATAATCCAAGGTACAATTTCCAGCATATTCATCTGGGCGGTGGGTTTGAATACCGCCTGAATGATACAGGTCGAATTCGTCATCGGTATTTCAAGATCGATTCTTATTTTGGAATCTATTTCGAATCGTCCATCCCGGCTCCATTTGTAAAGGATCGAGTTGGTTTCTTTATTTGTTACAATAAAATAGGCAATGTTTTTTATTTCGCCCAAACTTGAGAATGGTGTTTTCTCTTTTGCCTCGGCAATGGCAAATACAAAGCCACCGGCGGCACTGCTGTTTTCATGTTTCAAATATCTGACCCACAACAAGTCGCGTGCCACAATTTCTGATGAATCACCGACCTGTTTTGGTTGCATATATTGATTGTCTAAAACAATTGCAAAGCCGTTTTTTATATTTTTAATTTGGTTTTTGTACTTACTAATTATACGCAGACTGTCGTTTACGTAGGGTTCGTTAAGTTTATGCTCGCCGACGTTACTATTGAATATATCGATCAGAGAATTAGCCGAAATATTTTCGTCAATATAATAGACTCCATCCAACGATCCGCTTTTCAAACTTGTTAGCAATGGATCGTAGCTTGAAAGCATGGTCGCCTGAGAATAAAAACTTGTCTCTGCGGTAATCGGCTTGAACAGTGACGAGATCATACCTAAATCATTTTCAAGTTTCTGAATATCGTAGACGAGCGTTTTTTGGGCAGATGCCCCCATACGCTCTCCCTCTTCAACAATCACTTGGGAAACAAAAATACTTGCTATAAAATAGGCAACAACAGTCAGAATAACCCCGTTAATCAGAACCATGGAAAAGGCCATGTGCTTCCTAGCCCATTTGGCTAAGGAAAATTTTGGCGATTCTTTAGGTTTGGTATTTCCGGTCATTGCAATGATTATGATTCTTAAGAGTGTTCAAACAGCCCCATTTCGCCATAAAGGATTTAAGTAATCGCTAAAATTTTAGGTAATTCAGGGAGTGTCATTGTGTTTTTCATCGCTCTTTTTTCATAAGCTTGTAGTTTTGGACTAAAGATTGGCGAATATACGGAAGAGTCTTAAAGAAACATTGACAGCATATGCGAAAAGACCGAGATTATTGAAGCTGTCTCAGGCTATGACTGTTCATAGCAATTTTATTCTGGAGGTGAAACGTGATGCAGTCCCCTTTTGAAAAGTGGTTGAAACCTGAATATCTTTCTAACTTCTCTGCCGGATCCGCCTTTCCCGGAATGGATGGCGTTAGGGATGCCATGGAGTCCGGACGCAAATCCATTCAAGCCTATGCAGAGGCAGGCCAAATTGCGATGGAAAGCATGCAAACAATTATGCAGCGCCAATCTGAAATTCTTTCCCAACTGGTTCAAGATAACTCTTCTATTGCCCAAGAAATTATCAACGAAGGAACCCCTGAAGAGAAAATCGCACGCAGCGCTGAGCTGGTCCGTCAAGCATACGAAAAAACTGTATTCGGAATGCAAGAAGTTAATGACATCTGTAGTAAGTCAACCAAAGAAGCATGCGAAATTATCAACAAGCGTGTGTCAGCTTGTCTTGAAGAAGTTCAATGCTCTGTAAAAGATGGTAACGGCAAAGTCAAAAAGGCCGGAAGCCGTAAAAGCGCATAAAAAGAGAATTTGTTTTCTTTAAAACCCTCCTGTTTAGGAGGGTTTTTTAATGCCTAAACAGGAAGGCTAATGTTTAGGCATAGTCCGCCCATTGAGCTTTTACACGGTGTTATATGCCCTCCATGGACATGTATAATGTCTCTCGCAATTGAGAGGCCTAAACCTACGCCACCCGATGATTTGGATCTCGATGCATCAACTTTAAAGAACGGCTTAAAAATATCTTCAAACTTGTCTTCAGCAACACCCGGTCCATTATCTTCAATCTTGAGAGAGGCCACTTGTCCTTCGACATTCAAATTCACCAAAATTTTTGTCGCAAATTTTTCTGCGTTCCCGACTATATTACTCAGGCATCTTTCCATGGCTAAAGGCCTGACGGTCATCACTATATCATCTGGTGCGGATAATGTTATATCTGTTCCATGACGTTTCGCTATATCAGTGATTTTTCTCAGCAGATCAACAAAATTTATTGTGACAGCTTCCTCTTCCCCTTCTCCTCTAACAAAGTCGAGATAGCTGTTGACCATGCGTTCCATGTCGGTGACATCTTGTTGCAAGGCTTTGATATCTTCACTTTCCCCAAGGAAAGACAATCCCAGTTTTAACCGCGTTAATGGTGTCCGTAAATCATGGGAAATGCCTGCCAACATGGTTGTGCGTTGTTCTATCTGGCGTGTAATCCGCTCATGCATATCCATAAATGCACGCCCTGCCTGACGCACCTCACGCGCGCCTTCGGGTTTAAAGGAAATAATTTCCTTGCCAGTCCCCATGCGCTCTGCCGCGAGTGCCAATTTTCTGATTGGACGGATCTGGTTTCTCATAAAGGCAACAGCGATTGTGAACAGAATGATCGACGACCCACCAAGCCAGAGTAGAAATATATATGCGGATGAAGAAAACAAACGCCGCTCAAGGGCCAAAACCCGAAGCACCCCATTATCCAATTGAATTCCGATATTCACCCAATCATCATCGGGGGATAAAGACAGGCTGTAGGGTCTGCGCACTTGTTCTTTTAATGCTTTGGATAAGGCTCGAACTGTAAAAGGTTCCCACGTTCCGTGCGTCACAATTTCTGGCGTCATGGTTTCATTCGGCTCGAATGTTACGAGCAGATCAAGACTCTGGGCCGCGTAATTCGAAAGCTGGTTCAAACGCTTTTCATCTGCACCTTTTTCGATCTCCTCAGCGATAATTGCAATTTCTCCCGCAACGCCAAAAGCCAAACGTGACGTTACCTTGCGCCAGTGGTTATCAACAAACACTGACATAGATACTATTTGTAGCAACAGCACAGGTGTCACGATAATCAGTAATGACCGGGCGAACAACGTTCTTGGTAGTATCTTATGTATCCAGTACCAAGGATTAAAATATTTTAATTCTAATTTCATTTCATGTCATATCTTCATGATATAGCCTTGACCGCGGATTGTTTGGATATATTCCGGGTAGCGACTGTCTTGTTCTATTTTTTTTCTCAGGCGTGTGATCTGCACATCTACAGTCCGATCATTTCCTTCGACCCCACATAAGCGCGCCAGCTCGTCACGCGTTAATATCTTTCCACTTTGCCTGACCAAAGCTTCAAGCAATTTATTTTCAACAGCCGTCAGAAATATCTTGTCGCCGCTTTCGTTCGTCAGGACAGCATTTGAAATAGCATAGTCCCATTCGCCGATGCGCGCTTTACTGAGCGTTCTGTCCATAGGCTGTTTGCGCCTTAATATGGACTGTAATCTTAGGAGTAGTTCTTTCGGTTCAAACGGCTTTGCCAGATAATCGTCCGCACCGCTTTCAAGACCTTCAATCCGGTTATCAGTTTCTCCGAGTGCGGTCAGCAACAATATCGGGACTTGAGATGTCTCTCTAAGCTCTTTTGTAAACTCAAAGCCTGTCTTACCCGGCATCATGACATCGACAACCAAAGCATCAAATAAAGCCAGCCTGAGAACGTCCTCGGCGTCCGATGCATCTTTGGCAGTTGCTACCACAAACCCGTTTTCCCTCAAATATCGGGAAATCAACGATCTGATCCGGTCATCATCATCGACAACTAGAATATGCGGCTTTTCGGCTTCGCTGAATAACAGGTTTTCCGCCATTATGCTTGTTTCTTTCTCGTTTACGCCAAATATTGCGTTTTATCAGCTTTCCAGCTAAATATAGATGGTTTGCATCTCTATGAAAACATTGAATTTACAGGTGAGAATATGGCTTTAATTCCTTTTGACGATCGCGACGGCTTTATCTGGTTTGACGGGAAAATGATCCCGTGGCGCGAAGCACATGTTCATGTCATTTGCCATGGTTTACACTATGGAAGCGCGGTTTTTGAAGGGGAACGTGCCTATGAAGGTAAAATCTTCAAGAGCAAAGAACACACATCCCGCCTTTTCAAGTCGGCTAATATCCTCGGAATGGATATTCCATTCACCGAAGACGAGATTAATGCCGCCAAAGAAGAAACCTTGAAAGTTAATAATCTGGTTGATGCCTATATCCGCCCAGTTGCATGGCGCGGGTCAGAGCAAATGGGGATTGCGGCTCAGGCTACCAAAACCCATGTGGCGATTGCCTGTTGGGAATGGCCAAGCTATTTTTCTCCCGAACTTCGGGAAAAAGGCATCAGCCTGATGACTTCTCCGTGGAAGAAACCTGCGCCTGATACTGCCCCATGCCATGCCAAGGCTGCGGGTTTATATATGATTAATACGCTTTCAAAGCACGCCGCAGAGAATGCAGGATATATTGATGCGTTGATGTGCGATTATCGCGGATATCCGGTTGAAGCGACCGGAGCTAATTTGTTCCGTATCAAGGACGGGATTATTCGCACGCCGAAACCTGATTGTTTCTTGAACGGCATTACCCGCCAGACTGTTATCGAATTGGCTGCTCAGCTTGGATACACACTTGAAGAAGATACTATTACGATGGAAGATCTGAAATCTGCGGATGAAGTCTTTATTACAGGTACTGCTGCCGAAGTGACCGCTATCGGTAAAATTGATGATACACTTTATCAGGTCGGCCCCGTGACCCGCGCCCTACGCGAAGCCTATGAAAGTCTTGTGCGGGGAAAGTTTTACCGCGCTAAGGTCGCGTAAAACCTAACTTTTACTCAAAATCACTCCGGGTAGCTCGGGGCGGTTATTGTGACGGCAATTTTTTTACCGTCCCTATAGAGCACAACTGCTATTTTCGCGCCAGGCTTTGTATTGTCCATGCTTTTAAAGATTTGGGCTGTGTATGGCATCTCTATGCCATCCCAGCTCAAGATATAATCGCCTGCCTGCATTCCAAACGTTTGAGCAGGAGTATCAGGATAAATAATCCCTATATGAGCGGTATCTTTAATTGCGTGAATATAAATTCCCCACCTCATCGGCTTTTTGACAGGGAACGGATATCCATTTTGATCGAATCTCCATTCACTCAAGAGAGAAAAATATGGCGTCCATTCTTCGGGTATCATGTGAAACTGGTTTTTAACATTAAACTTTATTGACTTCATCATTGTTACGAAGTCCAATTTCCACATTCCGTCTTCAAGTCTTAGGAAATAAGGCGCGCAGGTACGTTGTTCAGAGTCATAGAAAACGACTGCCACACCACGAGTAAGATCGCTATTTTCTGTTCCTGAACCACATGAACGATACATATTCAGTTCTGTCTTCATTTGCGCAGGCGTGACGACCCAATTTCTTTTCCACGCCTGTGTGCTTTTTGTATAAATATCCAGATCGGGAGATGCGTTGCCTTGCTGCAATACTGAATGATAGGCCATGACGACTTGCGTGGGGCTCATTCCTGATTGTGCACTCACTGCACTGTTCTTACGTTCCTGAGGACTATACCCCTCCCCTATATGAGCATCTGTTTTGGCACCTGCCCCTACAGATAAATTCTTTGGTACGTTTTCAGGCGTTAAAAATTCTTCTCCTCTGATCGCTTTTTGTGCGCGGTCAACGATCAGTTCCGTTGTTGATAATACTCCCTCTTCAATGCGTCCCGCTTGAAAAAAAGGAATCATCTGTTTTTGTTGGAGATATGCAACAAACCCGTCTGTATAGACGACATCTAAGCCTGCCGAAATTTCCGTCCTAACCTTGTTCTGCACGGGATTTATGATTAACAAAATTCCTTTTCTGCTTTTACTGAACGCCCCTATTTCGGCATCACGAAAGAGATTGAATGCGGTTAAATTTATATCTTCGTTACTTCCCGATACAACTACACGCAAATCTATATCGTATTCATCCAGAAGCGCTTTATGATATTCTTCGATAGATTGAATCTTACTTTTCCCGAGAATATTCAGTTCATCGCAAACTAATTTTGCTTTTATTTGAGTTTTGCAATCTTGTGCAGAAGCACAAGAGATATTCAAGAAAAGCCCTATGATTACCGCACTGAATATCGACAGAACACTCTTCATTTTTTTGCGCCTTTATTCAGATTCATGGTCTTTATTCAAATCGACTTTTATCACTTTATCTGCACCTTCATCAGATTTGAAATATGCTTTGCGCGCAAATCCGCCGAGTGAGGCAATCAAACTTCCGGGCAATCTGCGGATAGATGCATTATAAACTTCTACTTTCTCATTAAAGACCATTCGGGCTGTAGAAATTCTATTCTCTGTTCCTTCCAATTCGGCTTGTAGCTCCAAGAATTGGTCAGATGCTTTCAAATTCGGATAATTCTCAATTTCTATCATTAGAGCTTTTGTGCTTTGAGCAATCGCATTCTGCTCTTTGGTGATTTCATCCAAATAAGACTGGTCGTTTAATTTAGCTATACCGCCTTTTGTCAGTTGTTCTGCTTTATTTGATTGATCTTCTAACTTTGCAATGTGTTCACGTAATGCAGTGATACTTCCTAATGTCTCTTTTTCGTGATCCATATAGCTTTTCACCGAACTGACCAAGTTAGGAATTAAGTCTGAACGTCTTTGATAGGTTGTCTCGACTTGTGCCCAAGACGCCAGAACGTCTTCTTCCCTGTCAACCAAGCGGTTGTACCCGAGGATCAATAACATCAATGACGGGACAACAAATATTCCAATACTCAATAGTGTTGCTAATGACTTGTTCATTTCTCCAACCTTTCCGGTTTGATTAAGTGTTTCAGAAACATTCTGGATGACTGCAGGTTCCGTATAAAGCGGCTGAAAAATCAGGTAAAACAGGATAAAGGTTCCAAATGCAAAACCTACATTCCTCAAAATTTTGCTTGTGTTTAGCGCATGATGAAGATTTGGAACGCTCATCTCTTCCATTTCTCCGCCTACTAAAGACTTACGCAAAGCCGCGGCTTGTTCCGATGTAATTTTACCGTTTGCCAGCATCGTCTGAATTTTTTGATCAAATTTCACCTTGAACCTCCCGTATTTTTCTAATGCCTTCTTCAGATTTGATTGTTCCATTCTCCATCGCTTCCAAGATTTCCGATATTTTTAAATCATCATGCTCTTTTTGATGGCGAAGTGATGTTATCAAATCGTCTATGCGTCGGCGTAATGTCGGATAGCTTATCCCTATTTCTGACGCCAATTCTTTTAGATTTCCTCCGCATAGGATCATTTGTTCGGCAAGTTTAGAGTCATCTGCGCTAAGACGCGCCAAGCGCGGCAAATGAAGCTCTCCTTCCAGAACTAAACCGCATCCACCGCAATTCATTCTGCTTAGAGTCAGTTTTCCTTTACATACAGGACAGTCGATCATTTTCTAACCTCTGCTTTTAGAATATGACAATATTTAATAATATTCAAGTTATTTATTC
>QKCR01000089.1 GCA_003245575.1 Alphaproteobacteria bacterium
CGGCGTAAACCAATACAGAGGTTCAATTCACAAAGTTGGTGCGGCTGTACAATCTGCCCCGAGCTGTAATGGCTGGACTTATTGGCACTATCGCGACGGAAAAAATAGTTTTCCGATTGATCGCCTACGTCAGCGCGTTCGTGATGAAATGAGTGCCGTAACGGTTATCCAATAATCCGGGTGACTTTAATTCAAGAGTATAAGTGATGTCAGAACAAGCGTATCCCGAAACATCAAACCAAACGGTTGTCACTGTTCGGGATATGCGTATTCCTGCCTATGTTGGCGTCTATGAACATGAACATGGTGTTCAGCAAGAAGTTATCATTAATGTTGATGTCGGGTTGTGTGATTGGCGCATAGAGTCAGATAAGATTGACTGTACCATTTCTTATGAGCCTATAGTTCTTGAGATAAGGAGGATGGCATCCGTTCATCATGATTTGGTTGAAAGCTTCGCTGATTGCATAGCGCGCTTTTGCCTGAATGATAAACGTGTCTCCTATGCAAAAGTGTCTGTCGAGAAGCCAGAAGTCTGGAAAGACTGCCGTGTCGGTGTAACGATTACACGTTACCAAGGCGATCAGTTTTAAGTCTCTCTAATTTCTTTCTTCTTATTCGTAGCTTTGCGAGAAAAGCGGAAGAAACATTTCCTGATCTGCAAAGATGTCTATTTGCAAAACTTTTCCCTCAAATATAACGGCCTGACCCGCGCTTGAATTAGGATCATACTTTACGTAGCGATCTATGCGTATCCGATACCTGAAATAGACTTGTTTTTTCTCGTTTAAAGAACCGTATCTGTCTTGAAAGAACTGCAAATATTCCTTTGCGAGCTGATGATTCACTCTAATAAAATCAATGTTGATCGGATTACGCAAGTTCACAACGGCAGTCCCGCTAAAACGGGCATCTTTTTCAATGCTTAATCCGCATTCGCTTTGCATTTCACGCGCGTCGGAAATCTGAATAGATTTCATGTTAAGAAGTTCGCCATTATTATCCAGTGTAAACCCGTTGAGATCGAAGTCATAACGACCTATGTCGACAGGCTGGATAATTTCCACGTAATTAGAAAAGCTGGAAGCATATTTTCTGAGATAATCGATTGTTGCCATTTCGATTTTGCGCCACTCGAATTCATCAAAATAATACTTGGCATAGAGATTACATTCGGACGCACGAATGTAAGCATCAATGGATTCAATGTCATTCAGTTCGATAACATTAAAGAAATACAAAAGACGGACAATGTTCTCTCTTGTTGCGGGGACATATCTGATTGTCTCTTTTTTTTTCGTAATTTTCGTATTTTCGGTTGCAAGATCGCTCACCATCTTACTTGTAGACTGGATATTCGCTTGATCTTGAACACTGGTTGTATCTGAAGGGTTGCTATTGGCATCCTCTGCTAAAGCTAAATTGGGAGAAAATAAACCTATCACAAGGATTGCTACAGCTAATCCTATTACTGCGGAATTAATATTGCGCACGGTCTTATTCATTCCTATTTCCTGATGAATCAAATGTGAGGATCATATTTGATACTTTCTTGTACAAACTCGGGAAACCCAAATCTCCAATATCCTTTATACTTACAAGGTGTTGATTTTTATTTAATATAAGATTCTTCTTCGAAATTCCAGCCTTCCTGACAGTCAGTATAAGCGTAAAATGTGTAAAAACGTGCTTGATTTTACCACATTCCTCCCAGTTTTTTACATGCGTGATTGATGATAAGGCCTCCTCCTCTTGGGAGGCGTTATTATCCCAGTTACTGCCCGGTAACGCCATCATCCCGCCCAACATCCTATCATTTAAACGTTTTTCTACCAGAATCTCCCCCGAAGAGGTCTCTAACCAATAAACTTCTCCAATTCTGGTTGGTTTTGGGGCCTTTTTTGACTTTACAGGGTACTTTTCCTGATCTCCTGATTTTCTGGCCTTGCAATATTGACTGATGGGACATAGACCACATGTCGGCGATTTGGGGGTACAGATCATGGACCCCAAATCCATTAAGGCCTGCGGCATGTCCGACGCCCTTGGGCCAATATCCTGATATAAATGTACGGCCAGTTCTTTAATCGTTTTTTTTGATTGGGGTAGTGGCTCTTCAAGAGCAGCTAGTCTTGAGACAATTCGTTCGACATTTCCATCGACGACTGTTGCCTGCTTATTATAAGCAATTGAGGTAATTGCCGCAGCTGAATATGGTCCAATTCCCGGCAATTGAATAAGTTCGTCCTCTGTATCAGGAAAAATGCCGCCATATTCCTTTGTGACGGCACATGCGCACTTATAAAGGTTCCTAGCGCGCGCATAATATCCTAGCCCTGCCCATTCTTTTAGAATCAAATCTTCAGGAGCAGCCGCTAAATCGTTTACAGTTGGCCAGAGTGCCGTAAACCTCTCGAAATAGGATTTTACGGCAGGAACTGTGGTCTGTTGAAGCATAACCTCTGATAGCCATACGTGATATGGCTCGGAATGCTTGCCTTTTCTGGCTCTCCAAGGAAGATCCCTGCGATACCGATCGTACCATTCCAGTAGGTTTTTCTGGAATTTCGAGGATGACCATTCAAAAACGTGACTTTTTTTCGTCAAGGCAGTACAACTCTTTTATGCAGGACTTGCGCCCTCTTTCCGTGTCTGTTTCAAAACTGACTTCCGATGCTTTCGCACGGAAGTTTGTGGCCTTGGGCAAAATATTATCCCATTGGGAAAGTATTGTGGGTGCCGATATGGCGTCCAAGACCCAGCCTGTCAAACTACATTACAGAAAGCCAAAAACAAGAGGAGAAAAGCCTCAGGCTTCTCTTGATATAGGGGCAAATAGTGCTGATGCGGCGCTTCTTCATTATCAAAAAGACCTTATCCTTGAACGAATAAACCAGATTTTTGGTGATCGTTGGATTACATCCATTCGTTTTGTTCATGTGGCGGCTAATGCTGCTGCCGATGACTGGAATAGCTATAGACCATCAAAAAAAGCCCCCTTATCTGCTGAGGAGCATCAGAGGATTGATCCTGTATTAGAGGACATAGAAGACGATGATTTACGAAAAATGCTTGAAAAACTTGGCCAAAGCGTATTAAGGAAAAAGAGCCAAGAAAGAAATTAGACACTGACGAAATAGAAAACAGGTCTAAAAATGGATGAAATTATTTAGAAAGTCAGTATAAACGACTTTTGCAACTATTCGGGTACACTGATCCGAATAAACCGAACCAAATATAATTAAATAAAGAGATTTAGAACATTATGTCCGTTTTATCGCCAAACCTGACCATCATGCTTAAGGCTGCTGAAAAAGCCGCCAAGTCACTTGTTCGTGACTTTGGAGAGGTTGAGCATTTGCAAGTTTCCCGCAAAGGTCCTGCTGATTTTGTTTCCGCAGCTGATACAAGATCAGAAGAAATTCTTTATAATGAATTGAAAAAGGCACGTCCTTCTTTCGGCTTCCTGATGGAAGAAAGCGGAACAGTCAATGCCGAAGGCGGTAGCGGAAATGAAGAGTTTCGCTTTATTATTGATCCTCTGGATGGAACAACCAACTTTTTGCATGGCATTCCTCATTTCAACATTTCGATTGGTCTGGAGCGCAATGGCCCAACTGGTCGTGAAATGATTGCAGGGCTTGTTATGGACCCAATCAAAAATGAAGTCTTTCACGCAGAAAAAGGTGCAGGTGCCTTTATGCAGAAACGCCGCCTGCGTGTGGCAGCTCGTAAGGATTTGGATTTATGCGTTATTGCAGGTGGAGATGCTTGCTCACGAGATGCTGAGACCAAGGGTAAGTTTATTCGTCAATTGAACGCGCTTCATGCACGGGTTGCAGGGTATCGTAGAATGGGCGCTGCGGCACTCGATTTGTGCTATGTTGCTGCAGGTCGTTATGATGCATTTTGGGAAAATAAGCTGTCCCCTTGGGATGTTTCTGCGGGAGCTTTGATTGTCAAAGAAGCCGGGGGTTCGATTGTGTCACTCAGCGGTGATAAAAACCCAGTTTATGCAGATGCCATTCTGGCATGTAATGCAAATTTACAGCAATCCATCAAAAAAATTCTGGATGAGGCTTAGACTTTAATGAAGGGCTTTTCGACTTTACTTATGTGTCTGTTCTTGTTTGTGCTTGGGTATTCCTATGCGCATGCGGAAAATAGAGGCGAGTATGGTCGTGCTGATGTTGAAGTCGATCGCTCTGTCCTTCAAAATCTGGAGGGATATACACCCCCACCGATGTTTGGGGGAAACTCTTCACAGCGTATCCAGCCGGCTTTGCAGGATGAGCCACAGCTGACAGCCCCTGTCGTTGCGCCGTCCCCTGCTCCGACAGCAGAAACCCCTTTGACTGCGCGTGCGTTGACCTCTCCTGATAGTCGTGCGTTATTAGAGCATCCGGTTGAAAATAATCATGTTCTGACCTTGCAAAAATCTTCCGAAACAATCGAAAGGCCTATTAAAAAGCCAGCCAATATTGCTCGGACAGTTTCCAAGGCTGCTGACGTTGCGGTTATATCGAAGCCTGCGGACCAATCTATAGAGGACGAGAAGAATATGCCTCTTCTGCCTTTACCTGAACCCGGATCATTTGCGGAAAAAGGTGAAATCACAGAGAGCATGATAGCCTCAACAGCTTCATCTTCTACATCTTCTCCAGCAGCACAAGATGATCATGATATTCAGCCTGTTCCCATCAAAAAACCTGCAGGATTAAGTTTGGCGGTTGTCGAGCAAGTGTCGCCTGTCAAAGACGGAAATATGTCTGTCATAGCGGCTACCAAGGTCGTAAATGCTTATCATCCTTCAACACCTAAAACTATGCCTGCTGTGCCTCCTGTTCATGTTGAAGCTAAACCATTACCTGCCATGGCGGGATTGCCGCCCCCTATTCAGCCTGAGCAGCCTGCCAAACCAAGTGTTGGTGAGAAAATGATGGATGCGGCATTAACAAAACATATGAGCAAATCAGATTCTGAGGTCCGAGCTGCTCTTGGTGTTGTGGAGAAACTTGAAGATGTTGAACCTGCTTCCGGAGCTTTGGATCAGTTTAGTGTTTCTTTTAAATCAGGTGTTGCTGAATTAGATGCAGATCAAAAGAAAATACTGGACCAAAACGTTATTCCGAGCATGAATAAATTTCCGAATGGCCGTTTAGAGATTTTGGCATTTGCAAGTTCAACTGATGGTAGCCAAAGCTCTTCACGTCGAATTTCCCTTTCGCGCGCGCTTTCGGCCAGATCTTATCTTCTTGAAAAAGGCATTCAGCCAACAAGAATAGATGTGCGGGCGTTGAGTGATAATACTCAGGAAACACCTATAGATCGTATGGATCTTCATTTTTTAAAGTAGTTTCACATATTTACACGCTTTTTCGACTCTAGAATGTTATGTGGATAAGCAGCCTCTAGTGCCATGTTTTATTTGAAATCCTTCTGGATTTTGCGTCATATCATATTAATTCTTGGAAAATATCGGGTTCTGGGCTATATCCCAGCTTATGAAAATCACACATGTTGTGAGGAGAAGGACGTATGTCAGAAAATAAAGGATCTTCAAAGATCGTCGTAGTTGCTCTAGTTGTCGCAGTTCTTGCGGCCGCTTTGTATTTTTTCATGAAAAACATGGAAGATTTCCCTCCGGCACCGGATGCTAATCCCGTGATCGAAACTGTCATGGAAAAGACAGAGCCTGTTCAAGAAACGCCGGCTCCTATAGAGGATGTTGTCGAGAGCACTCAAGATGCAACGGCAGTTGATACAATTTCTTCCGAAGCTCCAGATGCGAGCAAACCGGTTGTTGTCGACACCAAGAAATTACCTATCCCGGATATTACCTATCCGAAGGCTGCGACTGAACCTGCAAATGCAGATATAGATGCCATGATGGGAGATCGTGTATTGGGTAGCAATGATGCTCCAATCAAGGTTGTTGAATATTCTTCCCTGACTTGCTCTCACTGTGCTGCATTCCACAACGGTGACTTGAGCAAAATCAAAGAGAATTATATTGATACAGGTAAAGTCCAATTCATCTTCAAAGAGTATCCGCTAAACCAGCCGGCAGTTGTAGCCTCTGCTGTTCTTCGTTGCATGCCTGAAGACCAGTTTGTTCCATTTATGGGATTGTTGTTTGAACAACAACAAAACTGGGCTTACGGCGCTGATTACCGTGACAAATTGGTTCAATATGCCAAGCTTGCTGGCCTCGGTGAGGAAAAAGTACAAGAATGCATGAATGATCTCGATCTTCAAAAGCGTATCGTAGGTGATATGAAAGCTGCCGGAGATGAATATAAGATTGCATCTACACCAACTTTTGTTGTGAATAACGGAGCCAAGATTATCGTCGGTCATCAACCATACGAATTCTTCCAAGCAACGTTTGATGCAATTGCTTCCGGTAAGGAACCTCCTTCTGAAGAGTAATGCAAAAACTTTAAACTTAAATAATGTAACAAGGTTCAGACTGCGACATGTCAAATTTTAGCCGCCTCCGTCTTCATGGTTTTAAATCATTCGTTGATAAATCCGATCTGGATATTGGTCCTGGTCTGACGGGTATTGTCGGTCCTAATGGCTGCGGTAAGTCAAACCTTGTTGAAGCATTGTCTTGGGTGATGGGTGAAACCTCTGCCAAAAGACTTCGCGGCTCGGGTATGGAAGACGTTATTTTTAGCGGAACAAGTTCACGCCCTGCCCGTAACTCAGCTGAAGTTTCAGTCGTTCTTGATAACCGCGAACGTACTGCGCCTGCTCTGTTTAATAGCGTTGACGAAATTGAAGTTGTTCGCCGTATCGAAAAGGATATGGGGTCAAGCTATTACGTGAACAGTAAGCCTGTTCGTGCGCGTGATGTTCAAATGCTGTTTGCTGATATGGCTATCGGTGCGCATTCTGCTGCTATTGTTTCTCAGGGTCGTATTGCTGCAATCATTAATGCGAAACCAGCCGAGCGTCGTCAAGTATTGGAAGAGTCTGCTGGCGTTTCCGGTCTGTATGTGCGTCGTCATGAAGCAGAGTTGCGCTTGAAAGCTGCTGATGCGAACCTTGCTCGTTTGCAGGACGTTATTGCAGGTCTCGAGACACAACTCGACTCTTTGAAGCGTCAAAGCCGTCAGGCCACACGTTACAAAAATATTTCCAATGAAATTAAAGAACTCGAAACCAAACTTGCTTTGGCTGAGTGGATGATTGCCCGCACGATGAAATCAGAAGCAGAGCAAGAATTTACAAGCTCTGAAGGAATGGTTGCCGAGCATATGGCTAGCGTTGCAGAATTGAACCGTTTGCAGATTCAGCAAAGCGAAGCACTGCCCCCTCTTCGCGAGAAGCAAGCCGAGACTGCGGCCGCGTGGCAGGCACAGAATTTTGAATTGCGTCGCCTTGATGATGAAGAGCAACGCATTACTTCACAAATTGAAGAGACCAAAGCGGGATTGAGTCATATTTCGACTGACCGTGTCCATGAAGAGCAATCTGCACAAGAGAGTGTGGCGACACTTGAAAAACTGGATAGTGAAGAAAAAGAGCTTCAAGCACAATCCAATACGGAAGAAGAAGTTACACGCCTCACTAACGAGCGCGGAGAAAAAGAACTGGATGTTATGCGCATTCAGGAAAATTATCAGGCCACTCTGGAACAGGCAGCAAGTTTAAAAGCGACCCGCGCTTCTTTGGATTCCCAGATGGCTCAAGATGAATCCAGATTAAACGCTGTTAAGAACCGTGCCGCAAGTTTGAGAGAACAGATTGCCGCTAAACGTGCGCAACAAGAGGCAGCAACTCCAATTGAGGGAATTTCTTCCGAGATTGAAGCGTTGGAAACTGAACTGACATCCAAACGCGAAGTTGAATCGTCTTCACGTGAGACTCTAGACCAAGCTCAGCAAAATTTAGAAGAAGCACGCGGCACACAACAATCAACCCGCGAAGCTCTCTCTAAAATCAAAACCGAGATGAACGCATTGGAAAGCGTTTTGAAATCAGAATCCCAATCAGGATTCCGTCCGGTTCTTGATGAAGTTAAAGCAGATGAAGGTTTCGAAGCGGCTTTATCCAAGGCTCTGGGTGATACCATTATGGCTTCGACAGAGTCTGATGCGCCTGCCGTGTGGTCGGGTATAGGCTCCGCTGATAACTCCCCTTCTTTCCCCGCCGGTGTTCAGGCTTTGGCTCCGCATATCAAAGCACCTGAGGCC
>QKCR01000055.1 GCA_003245575.1 Alphaproteobacteria bacterium
CATTCTCAGCATGCTCTGTATAATGTCAAAAATTTGATCTTGGATATTCGCATTCTCAGTGACATGAAAAAATGGCTGACTATCAAGTTGATAAATGCCGAAAAGTTTTTCCTGAGGAATAGCTGCCTCGATGACCTCTGATCCAGCGGTTCCGGCGACTTCGGAAAAGTCTTCAAGGGAAGATAACTGAATGTTAACAACTCCCGCTTGAGGAGCATCGATTTCTACCTGTTCGGAATCGAGGACTTGGATGCCTGCTTGTTTATCAAGATTGATCTTGAGGGTGCGGATGTCCTGATCGAGGCTCAAAGAGGTTCTTTCGTCACTTTCTCTGAAATAGTCGTGAATTAATTTCTCGGGATCTGTATGGGCAAGAGATTGCCGCTCAGTTTCGAACGCGTCAAAGTCATGACCTGTTGCAAATGTTTTTAAGGCTGAGTCCAAAAAGGACAAGCAATGGCAAATATCTTCAAGCTTCTGTGGATCAAGATGGGTGTGAGATGGTTCATCATCATACGGAGCTTTTGGATAGATATACGGAATAAAAAGCATATTCGGTATGAAATAGTCCTGTTCTTTGCCTTTCGCATCATCTGCGGTTCGAATTTCACCGGAAATCCATCCGAACGCAGTTATATCATCATTATCCGGATCAGCTGGATTGGGAACTCTGCTGTAGGCTGTAATAAAGAAATTCGTGTAAACTTCACCTTCCTCTTCGGTGGTATAAGTTCCGTATACAAAACGATACCCGCCGTCATTGGCATGGAATCCGATCTTTTGAAAAACAACACCCAATTGTTCGTCCAGAAAAGCTCCGGTGTGAGGATCTTCGTAAAACTCCAGAATCTGTCCGCAGGTCTTAATCAACGGATGAGTGGTATTCGGAAAATCAATCTCTTTAAATAGGGGAGTTCCGAGTTGAAAAAAACGCTCGACGCCATCCAGGGGGATGCCCTGTAAATCGTCGTAAATTTCCTGCGATGGCTCTTCCTGTTCCGAGGGTCGAGTTTTTGTTGTCATATTATTTACCTCTCCCCTCAGTTATCATAATTTCTTTCCGAGAGTAAATAAGAAAATATAGAAACTCACAGAGTCATAGAATTAGGGGGATTAAGGGGAGTGTTTTGGCTGGACAGAAGGGATTGCAGGAGGAGCCGCCTGACGGTTTCGATGGGCCTGAATATCAAGAACCAAGCGGTTATAATGCGCCAAAGCGTTTTCCCATTGAGCCATCATGATTTGAGAGTTTTCCTCAGGGCAAAGAGCTTCACCACGGTAAATTTGATTAAGGGCGCTTGCTCCATAACAAAAGGATTTGACGGCAAGCTCTTCTGTTACGCCGCCAAGTCTGTGGTGTTTCAGACTTTTATCTGCATCCATATACATGATTTCATAGGGCATGAATTCTAGCCCCTGATAGCTGTGCGGACCGGAAGAGTATCTGTTTAAACCGCACATATAAAAATGGACACTTCCCAACCCTTGGGAAACGGAATGATCTGCAATGAGGAGTAGGGTATAAGATTTCGGTGGGCTCGCTGGAAACAGTTGGTCAGGACGCAGGAAATCAACGTAAATAAGGCTTTGTTTATTAAGCCCCTCGGCAACCCAAATATCCTTGATCTGATTGATCGCATGGTCTCCGGAAATGACACGTTTAACGCCATCCTTAGGACGATCAAACGAGTGGCGGACTTGAAGTTCCATTAATTGGGCCAGTAGAGAAGCTTGTTCTGATTCACTTGGTCGACGCATTCTGCTCGATTGAAACAGTCCCAATCCGTTCATGACGTCAGTAAACGGAAACATGGTGAGGTCGTAGGAATTCGGCAATATATGTGGCCAGGGTTGTTGGGCAGATTTCCGGTTTGGGGCGCTGTGATGATGATCTTCTTTTACCGAGATTAGAAAATGTCTCGAGAGATCAGGGAGCGAAATCCTGCTTGCCGCCTTAAAAAGGAGGTAGATAATCATTGAACTTCATACTCCGGACTTGTTTATAAAGCTATGCAGCTTGTGTCGAGGCATTCCCTGTTTATTGAAATATCAGATGATTATGAACTATGGTCAACAGATAAGTATTTAACGTAATTATATTATGGTTGTTTTTTCATCATATTTCTGGCATAGCGGATAATATGGAAGAAACGCATGATAAATCACAGAGTTCACCTCAGGTGCAGACCTTTGGCTGTCGCTTGAACGTTTACGAGAGTGAAGTGATGAAAACCCATGCCCGAAATGCGGGCATGGAGGATGCAATTATCTTCAATACGTGTGCGGTAACAGCGGAAGCAGAGCGTCAGGCCAGACAAGCCATTCGTAGGGCAAAACGCGAAAATCCGCATGCCAAAATAATCGTGACAGGCTGTTCTGCTCAAATTAAACCTGAAACTTATGCCGAAATGGAAGAGGTCGATCAGGTTATAGGAAACCATGCCAAGCTCAAGGCTGAAACATGGACTGGCGATACAACAGAAAAGCTGATTGTAAACGACATTATGTCTGTGCGTGAAACTGCAGGGCATCTTCTAGAAGGATTTGAAGGTCATGCCCGCGCTTTTATTCAGGTGCAAAACGGATGTGATCACCGCTGTACATTTTGTATTATTCCATACGGACGAGGTAACTCGCGTTCTGTGCCGCTTGACGATATTATACTTCAGGTCAAGAAACTTGTGGGGCAGGGATATAATGAGGTCGTTCTCTCAGGCGTAGATGTTACATCCTATGGTAAAGATTTGCCCGGTGAGCCATCACTGGGTTACATGATGAAAGCTCTGTTCCGCGAAGTTCCCGAATTGCCGCGCTTGAGACTGTCATCCCTTGATCCTGTCGAAATTGATGAGGATATGTGGGACTTGATCGAAAATGAACCGCGTTTGATGCCGCATTTGCATCTCTCTGTGCAAGCCGGTGATAATATGATCTTGAAACGCATGAAGCGTCGTCATTCTCGTGAGGATGTCATTGAAGTTTGTAAGCGCGCCAGAAAACTCCGCCCTGACATGGTCTTCGGCGCTGATATTATTGCGGGTTTCCCGACAGAGACAGACGGAATGTTTGAAAATACAATGGATCTTGTCGAGCAATGTAATCTAACATTTCTGCATGTATTCCCGTATTCTTCGCGCCCGCAAACGCCCGCAGCAAAGATGCCGCAAGTTGATATGCAAACCCGTAAAGATCGCGCCCAAAGTTTGCGTGATTTAGGGAATTTGCAATTGGCAAGATTCAATGAATCCAGAAAAAATTCAACATATCAGGTGATCGTGGAACAAGGAAATATCGGCAGAACGCAACATTTTGCCGAAGTTGTTCTGGATCAGGATTGTCCGGTCGGGGCGTTAAAAACAGTCCTGACAACGGGGATCGAAGGTCACCGTCTGATAGGTAAAATTGCCGCATAAGTTTATCCCTAAACGGCTTGGTATTCCCTACAATTCTGTGCTAAGACAGTAGTAAATATATGAGGTCCCAAAATGTTATTCTGGCGTAAGAAAAATAAGACAGCTCGACAAGAGAGAGAAGAAGCCGAAGACAAGATTGTTCACAATCCGAATGACCCTGCCATTGAACCTCCTGTCGAATACGAGGCACAACTTGATCCTGAATTTGAAAAACACGAGTTGAATGAAACCGAAACGGAAGTCATCGACGAACTCGAAGAGATTCCATACGCAAAATCAGAACCAAAACCTGCTACCAAAAAAGAAGATATGGGCGGTGGATGGTTGTCCCGTCTGACGGGAGGCCTATCTAAATCTTCCGGTAAAATAGGCGGCGGTTTGGGCGACCTGTTTTCCAAGAAAAAACCTGATGCCGAAACTCTGGAAGAACTGGAAGACCTGCTGATTTCTGCGGATCTTGGACCAGCCACCGCTGCACGCTTGGTTCAGTCATTAAAAGACAGAAAATTTGACAAGGATAACTCGACACAAGAAGTGCAACTCGCGTTAGCTGAAGAAATTGCATCAATTCTCAAAAAGAATGAGTGCGAACTTAATGTTGAACGTGCAGAAAATGGCCCGCGGACAATTTTGGTATGCGGTGTCAATGGCGTCGGAAAAACAACAACAATTGGAAAGCTGGCTTACCAATTCCACTACAGGCAACATAAAAAAGTTATGATGGCAGCGGGGGATACATTCCGCGCAGCAGCAATCGAGCAGTTGCAAATCTGGGCGGACCGTACCAAGTGCCCATTAATTTCTAGTGAAATCGGTTCTGATTCCGCAGCCTTGGCATATAGTGCCTATGAAAAAGCTGTTGCCGAGAATGTCGATTTGCTGATGATTGATACGGCGGGCCGTCTGCATAACAAGGCCAACCTAATGGCCGAACTGGAAAAAATTTCTCGTGTTTTGAAGAAAAAAGACGAGAATGTCCCACACGAAGTCATTCTTGTTCTCGACGCGACGACTGGTCAAAATGCTATTGCTCAGGTCGAGACGTTCTCGAGCATTGTAAAGCTGACAGGCTTGGTCGTGACCAAGCTGGATGGTTCAGCCAAAGGCGGTGTCGTTGTGGCGCTGGCTGACAAATTCGGCCTTCCGATCTATGCGGTTGGCGTGGGGGAAGATATTGAAGATTTGCAATCCTTCCATCCTGATGAATTTGCAAGAACGCTTGTTGGTCTATCCAACTAGGACAGCAATGTAACCTTGCGCATCCCATAGACGCGCAAGGCTTTTTCCTTTATCATAAGGGATAAAGGAATCTATCTATGTCATTTTTGAAATCATTCAATAAAGTTTATAAATTTACCGATGCGGACGAAGCTCTGCAATGCATCACAGAACTCTACGATGCAGGCCGCAATCATTTGCTTGAAGAATTTGATGCATTTTCCAAGAGCAAGGATTTCCCAACAGAACGCATCACAGAATGCTATCCGTACCTGAAGATCAAAGTTGATAATGCAAAGCGTATTGACTCAAGATTGTCATACGGATTTGTCCCACGCCCCGGAACATATTCTACAACACTGACACGCCCTGATATTTTCGGACATTACTACAGGGAACAAATTCGACTTCTTTTAAAAAATCATGATGTTCCTGTCGAAGTCGGGATCAGTGACACGCCAATGCCGATTCACTTTGTCTTGGGTGAAGATTTCCACGTTGAAGGTGATTTGACGCCACGTCATATGGAGGCTCTCCCTAACGTTTTCGATTTACCTGATCTCACCATAATGGACGATGAAATCGCGAATGGAACGCACTTCCCGTCAGATGGAGAAGATGCGCCTTTGTCTTTGTTTACTGCACCGCGTGTTGATATGTCGGTTTTGCGGTTGCGCCACTATACAGGCACGAATGCTGCGCACTTCCAGAACTATGTGATCTTTACAAACTATCAGTTTTACATTGATGAATTCGTCAAGATTGCGCACCAAACCATGATGGAAGCGGATGATCCGAAATTGCGCGAAAGTAGGGCAGAATATACGGCCTTTGTTGAGCCTGGCAATATCGTGACCTATAACAAGAACGTTGCAAACCAGCCGAACGACAGCAAAGGTGATGCTGCGCGCCGCATGCCTCAAATGCCAGCATATCACCTGAAGCGTGCTGACGGGTCAGGTATAACGATGGTAAATATTGGTGTTGGGCCATCCAATGCCAAGACAATCACAGACCATATTGCAGTTCTTCGTCCACACGCTTGGATTATGTTGGGTCACTGTGCAGGACTTCGTAACTCTCAAAATCTTGGAGATTATTGTCTGGCGCACGGTTATTTGCGTGAAGACAATGTTCTCTATCGCGACTTGCACCCATCAATTCCAATTCCTGCTCTCTCTGAAATTCAGCTGACGCTGGAACAAGCAGTTGCACAGGTGACAGGCTTGGAGGGGTATGATTTGAAGAAGATCATGAGGACAGGGACAGTGGCTTCTGTTGATGACAGGAATTGGGAGCTTCGTCCGAGCATACGCAAAAATGCTCGTCTCAGTCAGTCTCGCGCGATTGCACTAGATATGGAATCCGGAACGATTGCGGCTAACGGCTTCCGTTTTCGCGTACCATATGGGACATTGCTGTGTGTTTCGGATAAACCTCTTCATGGTATGTTGAAGCTCCCCGGTATGGCGGAAAGTTTTTATCGCCAGCGCGTCGAACAGCATTTGCAAATAGGCTTGTTGACCATGGCGCTTTTGCGCGACATCGGCGAGGATCGTTTGCACAGCCGCAAGCTTCGTAGTTTCAACGAAGTGGCGTTCCAATAAAGGCGAAGGTTACTTTAAAAGTGTGATATGTCCCATTTTACGGCCAGCCCGAACTTCGGGCTTACCGTAAAGGTGGATGTTGGCATCTTTCTTTGAAAGATATTTTTCAACGAGCGCAATCTCATCGCCAATCAGATTCAGCATCACTGCATCGGAGTGACGATCTGCTTTGCCGACTGGCAAGCCACACACGCATCTTACATGGTTTTCAAATTGCGAAACGGAGCAAGCATCAATCGTCCAATGTCCTGAATTATGCGCACGAGGGGCAATTTCATTGGCTACGATTGAACCATCCTTTGTCACAAATAGCTCTAATCCCAATACGCCGACCAACTCAACCCGTTTGGCAAGTTTTTCTGCCATCTGAGTTGCACGTTTTAATAGCTCTGGAGCGAGCGGGGCTGGGGCCGTAGTTTTTGCCAGAATATGATTCTTGTGGTCGTTCAGGACAGGAACGTAACTTTGAACCTTGCCGAACAAGTCTCTCGCGACGATCACGGAGATTTCGTACTTAAAGGGAACAAGTGCTTCAATGATGGCCTCGTTCGTTTTAAGGGATGCCCAAGCAGGTTGGATGTCTTCCAACTTGGAAATTTTAGCTTGGCCTTTACCGTCATATCCGAAACGGGTCGTCTTGATAATGCAGGTGCTTACACCCCATTCTTCAAGCGTTTCTTCAATATCATTCGCGCATGTGGCCTTGGCCCAGCAAGCTGTCGGAATTCCAATATCATTCAGAAATTGTTTCTCTTTCCAGCGATGTTGGGCAATGCCCAGTAGGGTTTCATCTGGATAAACAGGTTTAAATTTCTTGAGGTAATGAACTGTTTCGACAGGAATATTCTCAAACTCATAGGAAATGACGTCGACCGATTTTGCAAAGGCTTTAAGAGCATCTTTGTCATCATAAGTGGCAACAAAAGTTTGCGCGGAAACATGGGATGCAGGACTATCGGTCTCGGGACAAAAGATATGTGTTTTAATACCTAGGCGCGCTGCTGCCATGGCGGACATACGACCCAATTGACCGCCGCCAAGTATTCCAAGTGTTTTTGCTGGTTTACTGAGGGATTTCTGCGACATTATCAGTCTGGTCCGCACGGAATTGGTCTAATTTGGCAGCCAACGCAGGATCATTCAGGGAGAGAATTGAGGCGGCAAGAAGAGCGGCATTAATGGCTCCTGCTTTACCAATCGCCAATGTTCCCACAGGGATTCCGCCTGGCATTTGGGCAATAGACAGTAAGCTGTCCATTCCGCTCAAGGCTTTACTTTCAACAGGAACTCCCAAAACAGGGAGGGGGGTCATGCTGGCCGTCATGCCTGGCAAATGGGCAGCTCCGCCTGCGCCGGCAATAATAACTTTTAAGCCACGGTCTTTTGCCGATTTGGCATAATCAAAAAGTCGTGCAGGGGTGCGATGTGCAGAAACAATACGTGTTTCATGAGGGATACCAAGCTTATGCAGGATTTCATGCGCGTGCGCCATAGTCTCCCAATCGGATTGGGAACCCATAATAATGCCGACAACTGCGTTTGGGTCACTCTCACTCATGCCAGAATATCCGGAATAAGCATGCTTTCGATGCGCGAAATCATGTCTTTCAGGCGCAACTTCTCTTTCTTGAGCTTGGCAATTGTCAGAAAATCGACAGCACCGGCTTGGCTCATGAGATTAATTTGTTCGTCCATTTGCTTATGTTGTCTCTGGAGGTCATCCAGCTGCTCACGCAAGGAGTCTTCGTCTACCATAAATCGTATAACCCTATGTTTCGGATACTTTTATCAGAATAAATCCCTTTTGAGTAGTAAGAATTAAACTTCCCCACTGTCTTGTCGGAACTATATTGCGTTGCAACAGAGATTATAACAGAAAATATCGGAAAATATGAAGAATTCCGCTCTCTGGGGCATT
>QKCR01000159.1 GCA_003245575.1 Alphaproteobacteria bacterium
AAAAACTTATCCTGATAATCCTTTTCCTAAAAACTATAGGAAAATTACAAATATTGTCCTAAGAAATAAACATTAGACTAAACTAATGTAAAAAAATGAAAGCAGCGCACAATAAAATTAAACTAACTTCTTGTTTTATATAAGGAATATGAAATAAAAATAAGGTTTGCCATTCCAAATAGCCTGCCCTATAATACCCCCAAGGCCCCGGTACGATCCTTGTGCCACCCGGACAAACCGCGTGGTAGGAGGGTGAAGTACCGGGGTCATTCCTTAGTAACTGATCTGAAAACCCCGAATCAACTCCATGACACTTAGACTGGAAAAAGTAAGCATCCTGGTTGTAGAGGATATAGCCCCGATGAGAAACCTGATCATCGGCGTTCTGGAAGCCCTTGGTATCGGCAAGATCCACAGTGCAGAGCACGGAGGCAGCGGTTTTGCCTTATTTAAGCAGCTAAACCCTGACATCATTATAACTGACTGGGAAATGGAGCCTGTCAGCGGCTTCGAAATGATCCACAAAATTCGCAACGACCCAACGTCCTCGAATAAAACTATTCCGATTATTTTAATTACAGGATACAGCGCAAAAAACAGGGTCATCCAGGCACGTGACATTGGCGTCACGGAATTCCTGACAAAACCATTCACAGGACAGGACCTTGCCAAAAGGATAGCCCATATCATCAATCGTCCAAGAGACTTTATCGAAACAAATAATTTCTTTGGTCCGGATCGTAGACGTCGCAAAATTGATGACTATGAAGGACCGAAACGCCGCCAGAGAGATGAATCGGGCGGTAAAAAAGATACGTGGGATATTAATATTGAATAATTATTTACCCTTCTATGGTCAAATATAATCAGTCACTTATAGAAAACCGCTATTATCAGAGTCGAAATGAGCAAAACTGAGTCAAAAGTTAGAGTTTATAAAGCCTCCAAGTCCCTACAAATCAAAGCCGGAATTGGAGACTTCACACCCGACAAACTTGTCAAAGCGGATCGGGTTATAGAAGAAAACACCATAGATTTTAGTGAAATTGCAGACCTGTTCCTGTTAACGCTTCTGGAAGGCATTAAAAAGGCCAAAGCAGGTGCAGGAACTCCGGATGAACTGATTGCAGGTCTTGTACGTCCGGTGATGTCACTTAAAGCACACGGAAAAATGTTTAAATTCGATCTGGTATCATCCCTTGCGGATATTGTTCTGGGCTTTCTCGAGCACATTAAAGAACTGGACGCGGACGTTATCGACATTGTCGAGGCACATCATAAAACGCTCAGCCTCATCATTAAAAAAGGTATCCGTGGAGACGGTGGAGGAAGCGGCCCGCTTCTGAAAGCCGAATTGAACGATGCCTGTCGTCGTTATCAGATCAAAAACGCACACAACTTCGTTAGCCACTAAACAGCAGCAACAAAGTCCCGGCTTTAACCACGCAACACTCTAAAAGGTCAAACGTCTGGCCTGACGGATTTGCGGAATAGATTCAATCTTGGCAAAGACATCATTGGAAACAGGTTCATCAACAGACACAAGTGCAACAGCCGTCTGACCCGATCCAATGCGTCCCAAACGAAAATCTGCAATATTGAACCCTGCCTCAGAGAGAACCGTCCCCAGCGCACCAATCATGCCAGGACGATCTTCGTTCTTGATCAACAACATGTGTGGAGTCAGCGCTGCCTCGATCGGAACACTCTCGATTTCAACGATACGTGGCTCACGACCACCGAACAAAGTCCCAGTGACACCATGAACGCCGTTTTCACATTCAATGCGAATAGAAATTGCTGCAGACCAATCATCTGAATGCTCGACATATCTGTCACTCACCTTGATTTTCTTGGACTTAGCAATCTCTGGCGCATTAACCATGTTGACATGTTCTGACATTTGCTCAAGAACAGCAGCCAAAACACTCGCGGTCAACGGCCGCGTATTAACTTGCGTCACCGTCCCGATATAGGAGATTTCGATCGACTGTATACCGCTCTCGACGATCTGGCCGGCCAATTTTCCGACCTGAGAAGCCAAAGCCATATATGGTTTGAGTTTAGGGGCATCTTCTGCAGAAATAGACGGCATGTTGATTGCATTTATAACAGCCCCTTTAAGCAAAAAGTCAGAGATCTGTTCAGCAACCTGAATAGCGACATTCACTTGAGCTTCCGAAGTGGAAGCACCCAAATGAGGCGTACAAATAACATTCGGGTGACCAAACAAAACATTCTCTTTGGCAGGCTCAACTTCAAATACATCCAAAGCAGCTCCTGCAACTTTTCCTGAATCAAGCGCATCTTTCAAATCTGTTTCGACAATCAATCCGCCGCGCGCACAATTTACAATACGGACACCGTCCTTCATTTTGGCAATTGCAGCCGCATCAATCATGTGATTGGTCTTTTCTGTTTTCGGAACATGGATCGTAATGAAGTCCGATTGCATCAACAGGTCTTCCAGATCAACTTGCTCAACACCCAACTCTTCTGCGCGCTCTGCGGTCAGAAACGGATCATAAGCAACAACTTTCATGCCAAGTCCCAGCGCACGGTTCGCAACAATGGCTCCGATATTTCCACAACCGATAACGCCCAAAACTTTGGCGTACAATTCAACCCCCATGAATTTGCTTTTCTCCCACTTACCTTCATGTGTTGAGACACTGGCTTGAGGAATTTGGCGCGCCAAAGCCATCATCATAGCAATTGCATGTTCTGCGGTCGTAATCGAGTTTCCGAATGGTGTATTCATAACAACAACACCGGCAGCCGTTGCAGCAGGAACATCAATCGTATCTACCCCGATACCCGCGCGCCCGATAACTTTTACATTTTTAGCCGCAGCAATGACGTCAGCTGTAATTTTGGCGGAAGATCGGCAAGCAATACCATCATACTCCCCAACAATCGAAATCAGTTCTTCAGGGGACAGTCCGGTCTTAATATCAAAGGAGACGCCGTTTCTCTGAAAAATCTCTTCGGCGAGTTTATCCATTTTGTCGGCAATAAGCACTTTGGCCATAATCTATCTCCTGAAAAAATGACCTCAATCGAGGTCTTTACTACACACAAGCGAAGTGTACCCTCTTTTTGCTGCAAAGCAACTCCCCTCACAGAGACTTGAAATAATATTTCTCAAATAAAGATTTCCGGATTTTTCGCAGATAATCTGTGGGTAGATAGTGTCTTTCCCCAGATAAGGGTCTACATACACACGTATTTTTTTATACTGACGCCATGCGTTATTTTTTATTGTGTACAGCAGCAACTTTCTGCCTCACCAACTCTTCCATTGCATGGGCGGCTCCTTCAAGTGAAGGAGGGACAGGCCCATCCTCACTCCAGGAAGCTATGGAAATTATAGCGCAACTACGCGCAGAAAACGCCGCACTCAAAGACAAAACCACTCCAACGAGCACGCCTACAGCTAAAAAAGCAAGCGCAAAACCTATTCCTGCAAATGATACTGCACGCTCGCTTGAAACAATTGAAAAATCCCACGCGCAAATACCTCCCCTGCGTAAACCCACAACACCCGTTGGAAATATAGCCGGATCCCCAAGCCGTAATCTGGAAATACGCCCACGTGTCGACACATTCGTAAAAATGGGAAATGAACGCTCTATTCTTGGAACACAATATTTTCAGCCTCTCAGCTGGAACGGTCGGTTTCTGAGCTTCGCGGATATTCGCCTTATCGCCGATAGCCAAAGCGAATTAGAAGGAAATTTTGGCTTGGGATTGCGACACATCCCGAAAGGTGAACAATATATTCTGGGGACATATGCCTTTTTGGATCACAGACGCTCAGAATATGACAACACATTTAATCAAATCACTTTAGGCGGAGAGCTCCTGACCAATAAATATGATTTGCGTCTAAACTATTATCAGACACTCTCCGATCCCAAAACTATATCAGAGACCACATCTTCTTCCGTAAAATTCACCGGCAACACACTTGTTGCCAACCAGAGCCTTATCAAACGCATGGAAACGCCACTTTCAGGATTTGATCTGGAAGCAGGAATGAAAATTCCTTATCTGGAGAATGTCAGCCTCTATGGCGGCGGTTACTATTTCCACGGAGATGATGTTGACTCGGTAAAAGGTGTCAGAGCTCGTGCCAGATGGCGTATTAAAGACTGGCTCCAGCTCGGGTTTGAACACCAACAAGATAACACGCGTGGCGGAAATAATATTGCAGAGGTTCGCCTGCGCTTCCCGCTGGGAAATTACAAATCATCTGCAACAAAACCATCAGGTATTTACGCCCGCTTGGATGAAGATATTGTCAGAGACATCGATATTGTTACCGAAGAAAGCAGCAGTTCAACACCGACAGCGCAAAATAAAACTGTCCTGAATGCCGACACAAACACGGCACAACAGATTATCCATGTTGATAACACAGCCGCAGCAGGCGGAAACGGAACAGCAGAACGCCCATATAACACACTTGCAAGTGCACAAGCGGCAGCTCTCGCCAATGAGATGATCTATGTCCACACAGGCGACGGATCCAGCACGGGACAAAATTCTGGCATAACCCTCTCTCAGACAGGATTGAAATTAATCGGTCAAGGAACATCCCTTAGCCTACAATCTCTGGGTCTTAAAGTTCCGGGCATCTCATCGTCAACGATTGTACTACCTGCGGGAACAGCTCCTCTGATCGAAAGACCAACCGGCACAGCAGTCACTATCACTGCGGATGATGTTCAGGTAGCAGGTATCAGGATTGGCGCAACAGGATCACACGGCATACAAGTGACCAACGCCAATAATGTTAAAATTTCAGACACAATATTCGATACAATCGGCAACAGCTCCGGAGATTACGGCATATACGGAACCTTCACAACAGCAGGCCCATGGAACCTTGATATTTCAGGAAACTCGTTCAACAATACATTTAATAATAGCATATACATCAGAACGCAGAACACCGCGGACCTAACTCTGAACCTTGCAAACAATTCAATTGATTATGCTGGTGGAAACGCCGTTTATTTGCGCAGCGATAATACATCCAACATCACGTCAACATTCACAAACAATACGTTCACTAACAGTATTGGTCATGGTATTTATGCACAGCTAACAGGCAGCAGCACCCAAGACCTTGCCATTTCAAATAACACATTAATCGGCAACAACTACGGCATTTACGTGCAAGGCCAAAATGCCTCCAACTCTACAGTATCCATTACAGACAACTCGATCTCGAGAAACAGAACCTATGGTATTGAAGTCACAACAGCGACAACATCAGATATGGATGCAACCATTTCGAACAACACCATCGAGAATAACGGAAGCTACGGCATTTATGTTCTTTCCCAATCAGCTTTATCCGTAAACATACTGAACAACATTTCAAGAGATAACGGAAATTCCGGTATAACCTTACTTTCACAATCATCCGCAACATTAGACGGAACCGTATCAGGGAACACTTTCTCCTATAATACAAATTACGGCATCTACATGAACTCAACCAATACCAGCACCATGACGCTGGATGTTCTCGATAACCAGACCTTCGAGAACTCCCTTTATGGCATCTACAGTTATGCACAAACAGACAGTGTAATGAATGCAACAATTGCCGGAAATGCAATCTACGGAAATAATGCAACCGGCCTGTATTTGCGAACAGCCAATAACGGACTCCAGAACATATCGGCATCCAATAACATCGTTCGCGACAATAATCAGTACGGCGTCTATGTGGATGATGATTCAACCCTGTCACAAAATATTGATTTCGGTGGTGGCGCATTAGGAAGCGCTGGCGGAAACAGTATATACAACAATGTCAATTCTGACATTGCTATTGATCTGGACGGTGATAATTTGATGGCAGAAGGCAACTGGTGGGGTAGTGCAACAGGCTTAAGTGCTTTCAAAACCACCTTACAAGCCGGAAGCACCATTGACGCCGACCCGTTTCTGACAGAAGCACCATAATTTAGGTAGTCCGGCAGTATCCCTCTTGCGGAAAGATAGAATTTCGGATAGCACAAACTTATGACCATTCGCATGACCACCCTGCCCAACGGGCTTAGAATAGTAACTGACAGCGCAACGGAAATTGAAAGCCTGGCTATCGGCTTTTGGGTCGGGGTAGGAACACGCCACGAGCAACCTGCCGAAAACGGTATTGCCCATATGCTTGAGCATATGATGTTTAAAGGGACAACTTCCAGATCAACCAAAGACATATCCGATCTGATTGAAGATGCAGGCGGACATTTTAACGCCTACACATCACGCGAAATCACGGCGTACTATGTCAGAATACTCGGAGACCATTTAGACCTAACACTCGATGTTCTCTCCGATATGCTGCAAAACTCCACCTTCCCACAAGAAGAAATTGAAAAAGAACGCACCGTCATTTTGCAAGAAATCAAAATGTATGAAGATAGCCCCGACGATCTCGTGTTTGACTATTTGCTGCAATCGTCATTCCCCGGTCAGTCTGTAGGCGCATCAGGATTAGGCACCCCGGAGATCGTCTCGAAAGTAAGCCAGGCAGATCTGAAGGCCTATATTTCAAAACATTATTCACCTGACCGTATTGTAATATCCTGCGCAGGAGATATTGACCACGACGCCTTCGTCAAAAAAGTCGAAAAGTACTTTACAAAGATTCCGGCACCATCAACGGCAGGTGAAAATCCCGGTTTTGTACCCGCATCCTATCACCCCACCCATTCTCTGGTGGAGAAGGACACGGAGCAAGCACATATTATTCTGGCCTTCAAAGGCCTCTCCAAAATGGATGATCGCTACCCTGTACAACGTATCCTATCAAATATTCTGGGCGGCGGAACGTCTTCGCGCTTATGGCAGGAAATCCGGGAGAAACACGGGCTGGTTTACACAATTCAAACCTTTCATGACTCTTATTGCGACGTTGGACTATTTGGCGTGTATGCGGGAACAGGACCGGAAGAACTGGGCAAGCTTGTTCCTCTGACCGTCAACCAGATCAATTCGATTGCAGATGGGGTAACTGAGCAGGAAGTTAGCCGCGCGAAAACACAAATCACATCCAGCGTTCGCATGTCCCGTGAGAAAATGTTAACTCGCGTAGACCAACAAGGCCGCTATGTTCTAAATCATGACACCGTATTCGAGATTGCGCCGTTTGTTGAAAAAATTATGGCGGTAACGGCAGAGGATGTTGTCACCTTGGCGCGCGAAATTTTCTCTGGAAAACTCGTCGTCTCGGCAATCGGCCCGCTCAAAGATTTGCCCTCTACCGAAGAAATCGAAGCCATGCTGGCAAAGAAATACGGCATATAAATAATCTGATAGAAAATATATATCAGGCGCGACCTGTTTCTGATGACATCAGCGTCGGATCAACACCGATCCTTGCATAAGCACGATCCCACACTTCATGACGCGGCATATTGAACAAGAGATTATAATCGGCATCTGCAATCAACCACGAACTCTCCTGAAGTTCTTGCTCCAGTTGACCCGCTCCCCAACCGGCATACCCCAGAGCAAGCAAACCTTCGCGAGGACACACACCTTCAGCAAAAGCCTGTAACGCTTCAATATTAGCACTCACGCTAATCCGCTCGTCAATCTTGATCGTATTCTCGTGCTCGAAATCAGGTGTATGAATCAAGAAACCATGCTGTATCTCAACAGGGCCGCCATTGAGCAATTCAACCCCCTGCCGCTTAATTTCGACATCCTCAAGACCGGCTTCCTTAACCAATTGCTCAAAGCTTAAATCTTTCAAAGGTTGGGAAATCATAACACCCATCGCACCCTGCGCATGATGGGAGATCATATAAATAACAGCCTTCCGGAAACGCAAGTCACCCATGACCGGCATCGCCAGAAGAAGCTTCCCCGCCAAATATGTTTCTTTATCCTCAATCGCCATGTAGGGAAATATATATTGTTTTAGAAGGGAGTAAAGAAGATTACAGATCAAGACCTGCTTACGTTGCAAAACAGCTTGTATCACAAGCCCACTCCGATTAGAAAAATTGCATGGCACCACATCACGCCCATTTCTATAGAGACGACATACAAGGAATCAGGGCTTTAGCCGTCCTGATGGTGATGTGTTTTCATATCTGGCCAGCCTCTATCCCCGGTGGCTTTATCGGCGTTGATATATTCTTTGTGATTTCAGGGTTTCTGATTACGGGCATTCTGATCCGCGAAGCAGAAAAAACAACAACAATCTCTATCCCGAATTTTTATGCCCGTCGAATTAGACGACTTTTCCCAATGGCAGGCCTTGTCATCGCAGCCATATTTGCTGCCCTGCCTCTCATGCCTAAAGCATTTTGGTCTGAGACACTCTATCACATACTGGCCAGTACATTCTATGTCGAGAATTTATGGCTTACGATCCAATCCGTTGACTATCTGGATGCCGAAAATCTTCCCGGTCCACTCCAACATTTTTGGTCTCTCTCGGTCGAAGAACAATTTTACATGTTCTGGCCATTTGTGATTATTTTGGCCTGCAAATGGAATAGCGGAAAAAACACACCGCACCAAATCCGCCGCCACGCTGTCTACGCATTAACCTTGATAACAAGCATCTCATTGCTCACCTCGATTATTCTCACGCAAGTTAACCCCTCTTTAGCTTATTTCATTACAGTCACAAGGCTCTGGGAACTGGGGCTGGGTGGTCTCATCGCCCTTATTCCTCTTTCACTCACCAAACCATCTCACAATATTGTTTTGGCATGTTTAGGACTCGGCCTCATTGCCAGTGCCGCATGGCTTATTACACCGGCCTCAAATTTCCCGGGATATATCGCCCTACTTCCAACGATCGGAACAAGTTTCCTGTTAATCGCAGCACCGAATAACCTCCTGAGCACAAAGCTACTCGGCAATCGGATCATGAAATATATAGGAGACATCTCCTATTCCCTCTATCTCTGGCACTGGCCTATCGTCATCTTTGCCAAATATCTAGGATGGCAATCTGACCTCATCTCGGGATTTGCGCTCTTGGGACTTGCATTCTTTCTTTCCGCACTCAGCAAACCCCTCGTTGAAGATTACTTTTTGAAGTCCGTAACATGGAAAAATTCACAACGCAGAGCTTTCCTCCTTGCAACGGGGACAATGGCTGCAATAGTAATTGTCTCTACAATTCTCTCCCTTTCGACCCGCCCGAATAAATCCTTTAGTCCGGATGACCTTCATCCTGGCGCGCCCGACCTCTTATCAAGGACACATGTCGAAAAATTATCGGCAATTCCTCCTCTTGAATTTGTAAAAAGAGATCTGCCTGATCTCTACGCACAAGGCTGTCATGCCTCTCACGCGGCAACCACCCCTCTCACGCCTTGTAAAACTGGCACAAAAGAATCCTCACTAAATATATTCCTTATCGGCGATTCTCACGCAGCCCAATGGTGGCCTGCTCTCAAGCCTTTAGCCGACAAAAATAATTGGCAAATCTCATCCTACACCAAATCATCCTGCGCTCCACTGGATACAGACACATTGCATGATGGGAAGCCCTATACCGCATGTCGTGCATGGACACACGCTCTTGAAGAAGAAATCAAGCGCACAAAACCGACACTTATCATCTACGCCCAAGCTGCCGACCAACGATTAGCCGCTGGTGGAGACCAACAATCTCAGAGTAAAATCATGGCAGAGATTTTAGAGAAAAAATGGCAAGTCTGGACGGATATGGGCATCAAAATCATAGCCGTAGCCGACACCCCGCTGCTGCGTAAAAACTATCTGGAATGTCTTGGTACAGATCAGGAGTGCGCACCGCAAACCAGACAGAAGACACCGGACCCTATTCTGGTAGCCGCGCCCCTCAACAAACATAAAAATATTCGGGTGCTTGATCCAAATTCCCTCATTTGCCCGCATGATATGTGCCTCCCCATAATTGGGAATATCGTGGTATGGCGTGATACACATCACATCACAGCAACCTATGCTCAAAGCTTTTCAAATATTTTCGAAACAGAAATCAAAGCAGCATTGGCGGAATAATTCCGCCATTCAAAAATCTACAATGTAGGGGAAAATGGTGGACCCAATCGGGATCGAACCGACGACCTCTTGCATGCCATGCAAGCGCTCTCCCAGCTGAGCTATGGGCCCGTCACTAAAAGGACAGGGGCTATGAATAATCATTTCATAGCCCCTAATCAAGCAGATTTTTACTCAAATCCTTATTTTTTCAGAGAATCGCGGATTTCGCGCAGCAACACAATATCTTCAGGTGTTGGAGCAGGCACAGCCGGTGCGGCTTCTTCTTTTTTCTTAAGCTTGTTGGTGCCTTTAACAACCCAGAATACAAACCAGGAAACAGCCAGGAAGTTAATAACGGCATTGACCATGACGCCATAGCTGATAACAGGAACACCTGCTTCTTTAGCTGCAGCCAGTGTCGGATAGGCCTGATCTCCACCCAACTGGATAAAGTAGTTAGAGAAATCAACGCCAGCCATCATCCATCCGATGATCGGCATCAAAATATCACCGACAGCAGAATTCACGATTGCCGTAAACGCAGCACCCATGACAATACCGACTGCCATATCAATTACATTGCCGCGGGCGATGAAGTCCTTGAATTCATTAAACATAACTTGCTCCTCTAGATTTTATGATCCAAAGGAAGTGCCATAAAAAAGCCGCAGGATCAAGTCCTGCGGCTAATTTTTATCAATGTGAAGAATTCTAGTTTCGGTTGCCCAGCAAATGCAAGATCGACTGGAACATCGCAATAAAGCTGATATAGAGGTTCAGTGCAGCAACCCAAGACAGGCGGCTGCTTGCTTCTCCGTCAGCATAAGGAGAGTAAATCTCCTTCATTGACTGGGTTTGGAAAGCTGTCATACCTGCAAACAGAACGATAGAGGCCACGGACAACAAGTTGGACATAGTCCCACCAAAGCCATATCCGTCAACGAACATGCTCAACCCCATGTTAACCAAAGAGAGAACGATCAAACCGATCATTCCCATAAACAGGAAAGTCCGCATCGGGCTTAAATCACGCTTGGTCGTGTATCCGAAAATACTGACACCAGCGAACATTGAAGACGCAATAAAGAACGCCTTAGCGATGCTCTCACCATTATAAATCTGCAGCAAAGTTGAAAAGCTAAGACCGTACGCCACAGAAATCGCAATAAAGGAAAGACCTAAAGTCTGAGAGCTCATACGCATCGGATTAAATCCGAACATCGTAATCAGCAGAGGGGCAAAAATCACAAGATATGCCTGAGGTCCCCCCATAAAAAATTGGGTCATGCCCGTGGAATGGACGAACCAAGCCACAACAGCCGTTACAAAAACACCCAAAGACATACGGTTATATATCCGCAGCATATGGGAACGCAAACCGGCATCAACAGATGCAGCGCTGACCTGAGCCGACCGCATAAAAGAAGAATTGTCTGACATCTCTTTCATTACCTCCACGAAGAGTTATATAGACTTACACTTTCATTATATAGGACAATTTTGGTCCGCGGCAAAGCAAAACCGATCAAAAAACAAAAAAAATATATCCTGTTCAGAATCAAGACGTTATGTCATGATTCTTGCTATGAGCGAGCCTTTATCACTTCTGGAATGGATGGAACTGTTAAGCTATCTGGCAACCATTATCGGTATCCCGATGGCCATCTATATCTTCGCGCATCAAGAAAAAAAAGAGCGCCGCATCGAATTGCAGGAAATATTCGATAAACTCATGGCTCACTATACTGATATTCAGGAAAAACTTTTCGAACATCCCGAGCTGGATATTCACGACAAACCCCTGTCGGACGTCGAGGACCAACGCCGACAATATATTTTGTATGAAATGGTGGTCTCTCTTTTCGAGCGTAGTTTTATCCTACTCCACGGAGAAGATGATCCCGAATATAAACGCATGTGGAATTCATGGGTGGACTACATCAAGCAATGGCTAGTCCATAAAAATTTCCGCGATCAATTGCCTCTCCTCATGGAAGGCGAGGACAAAGACTTTGTATCTTATATGTCGGCAATCTCCGGCCTTAACCTGAAACCATAATGGATTCTCTCTCTCTCGATACGCCGCTCTGGATTATTCTGGGATTCGCAGCATCCCTTTTTAATACAGCAATCCCTCTCATTCAGGAGAAGTTTAAAGGGGACGGGTTTGCCGTCGCCGTCTGGGTTAAAATCGCAGTCGTGGTCATTTCCCTACCTATCGTGCTTTACATGGGAATGCCAACAGATACAGGCTTTTATATTCTCACAGCCACCTCTGCGATTATCTGGTGTATCAACGATATTATCTACTTCCGCACAATCCCGATTGTGGGTGCGGGCGTCGTCTCGCGTATTCTGCCTGCCTCCGTCATTCTCGCCTTTGCGGTCTGGTTCTTTTTTGATCCGGACCTCCTCGAGAAATACATGGAGAACCCTAAACAGGGAATAATAATCTCCGGAATAGTTCTTCTCTCGGTCGTATTTGCCATCATGATGAAGTCATGCCCGATCACATTAAAAGGCATCAAACTCATCTGGTTTGTCGTGCTTGCCGCAGCAATCGGCCCATTAATTGATAAGTTGGCTCTCAATATCGCTGTATCAGGGAACGTAGGAGAAGATACAACAAATGCTAATCAAGCGCCTTATGCGTTTATGTTCACACAAGGCCTGATTATGCTCATCCTGTGGACGAGCTTTTCCCTCATCAAGAAACCAGTTACAAGACAAGTATTTTTGGCAAAAGAATCTGTGAAAGCTGGGCTTGCCATCGGGGTAGTCGCAACCATCAAACTAGCCCTGAAATTCCAAGCTCTGGTCTATTGTGAGCACCCTGCCCTGCTGTCTGTTATTCTCTTTACCGATGCCCTCTGGATTATTCTCTATTATAGGCTGACAGGGCGAGAAGACCACAGTAAGATCTGGGCAGGCCTCGGACTGGTAGGCTGCGCCGCAGCGCTCATACTAGTCAAAAGCCTGTAAAAGAGCTAAATTGGCACTTGAAAAACTAATTTGAAGGAAAGTTTGACGATGAAGATAAAATTTGTCATATTACTGGCTCTTGGAATAACAACCCTAGCTCTTTCAGCCTGTGGCAACACATTGAATGGCGCAGGAAGAGACATGGAAAATTGGGGACGAACAGTACAAGATACGTTCTAAAAACAAAAGGAAGAAGACAATGATAAGAATTCTCGCACTTTTGGCTGTAATGGCTTTTGCAACACCGGCATTTGCAGACAACGACTTCTCTGCGGGCCAAATGCAAAGCGACTCTTATGCCGCCTTTGGCGACCCTGTAAATGAATTCGATCCAAATGCAATTGAACCT
Organism: Alphaproteobacteria bacterium; assembly: GCA_003245575.1. GTDB lineage: Bacteria > Pseudomonadota > Alphaproteobacteria > Micavibrionales > Micavibrionaceae > UBA1573. The sequence continues at coordinate 13,346 of QKCR01000159.1, forward strand.
GCCGCAGGGGACGAAGACACAGCAATTATAAATGATGTTGAAAGTGTCGAGGCCGAAGAGCCACAATCATCCGATATATCTTTACCGCAAGAGCCTGTTAAAGAATAAGCCCGCTCATAAGGGAAAAAGAACGGCCCCACACGGGGCCGATTTTTATGGAGCAAATTTTACTGGAGCCAAAACCCAAGCTTGACCTTTGGATTTCATGACACCGGCTATAGAGGCAGCTCGATCACCATATCCCCAAAACACATCACCACGAACAGGCCCTTTGATAGCCCCCCCTGTATCCTGAGCTATAACAAGTCTTTGTATACGGCTATCAACCTGTACTGGATTCTCGATGTTCAGATAAACAGGCAAACCATAAGACAAAAATACCGGATCAATTGCCAATGACCGCTCAGCTGTTAAAACCACGCCCTGGGCACCAACAGGCCCGCCTGTATCTAGACGCCTGAAAAACACATAGGATTTATTTGTGCGCATAAGGTCTTTTGCCTGTGAAGGATGTCCACGCATCCATTCACGGATCGTTTGCATGGAAACATTTTCTTTGGTCAACTCTCCCTTTTCAATAAGGATTTTACCGATAGCCGTATATGGATGCCCGTTTTGTCCATCATACCCGACGCGAACAGTTTGTCCGTTCGGCAACACAACAACACCGGAACCCTGAATTTGCAAAAAGAAAGCATCAGCAGCATCATTCACCCAAAGAAGCGGAATATCCTGAGCTTCAGGTAATTTCCCATCCTCAATCTCGGCTCGATCCTCATAGGGTTTTAACTGCCCTGAAACCACACGCCCCGCAATCCGTTGCCCTTTGAGCTCATCCCTAAACTCCCCCAGATTAACCATCACCAGATCGCTCGGACGCGCACGCAGCGGAATACTATATTCGGATGTCTTAACCTCCGATCCATAAAGAGTCGGCTCATAATAGCCTGTAAACAAACCCTGAGCATCGCCATTATTAGTCAACAAGAAAGGCCTGAAATAAGTCTCGAGAAAGTAGCGCGCAGACTCTACACTACTTAAGTCCTGGCCCGACATTTGCTGACAAACAGTCTTAAGATCACCAGCTGTACCCAATAAAGAATGTGCCCCGAGCGATCGCACACTATCCAGATTTTTGATTTTCTCACAAGACTTTGAAAAAGCAGAAATAGCTTGCGGCTGGGCATCAAGAGTCCATCCCTCCAAATCCTCGAAACGACTTTCTTTTAAAACCAGAACATCTTGTTTCTTATCCAAAGAAGACTGCAAAGACGGTTCTTGCGAACATGCACTAACAAAGAGAGAAAGGATCAAAGTTAAAATGGGAAAGCCACGGGTCACAGAATACCTCCGATAAAACACTATGGCCGGATGGTAACATCCGGCCATAGAAATAAAAACTTATTTTAGCGAGTCGTAACCCTAATCGCCACCCATCTTCTTGATGCCCTCGACACCTTTTCCAAGAGCACCGACACCGCCACGCAAGCTGCCGATCATACCTTGGGTCATCTGAGATCCACCGATAGCAGCGTAGTTGGTCAGGTTCTGTGCTGGGTCTCCAGCCATATCACCAAACGTATCCACGGAAGCCCCCATCCAGCGCAGGATTTTGTTAGGGATCAAGTCGATCAGTTTAAAGGATGACAGCGCCATAATATAGATCACAACTGCATACATGATCGTGTAGAAGAACTGGTCAAGAGGACCACGAACCATGTCAAGGATCGTCCCGGCCTCAGGTGTACCGCATGAGGCACCGGTCATATTCACGCCACCGACGTTGTAAACAGCCAAATCAAAGATCGAGTTGAACACAATCGCCATAGCCGCAAAGATACTGACAGCTGCAATCAATCCGAAGACAATCAGAATTGGTCGCAAGAAGATTTCGAAAATCAGGAAGTATCCGTTAAGTGCAGCACTACCCGGCAACCCGTCCCCATCAATACGAATATGCGCCAAGGCCCACAATGGAACACCGACCATCGCTTCAAATATACCCTTAACCCAGTTACCAACCGCGAAGAAGAAATACACGAACGGCAAGAACGGAAGTACATAGTATAGAATGAACCCAGCTGTTAGCGTAATCGTCGCCGCTGTATACAGCAAAGAGGATGCACCTTCAGCAAATGGTCCCAATACTTCCGAGTCAAACATCTGAGCAACTTGCCCTGTCAAAGCCAAAGCCAAGTTCCTGATCGAAGCCTCAACAAGGCTCTTACCCAGTGCAGTCATCAAAGCCAGCGGGTGAGTAGTCTGGTTCACAGGATCCTTCAAATCGAACAAGCCTTGAGTTCCAAACAACCAGTTCAGGAAGTCAAACGAGATATTACCTGATTTCGGTTTCATAGCAATAGAAGCACCTGACCAAGCCATATCGATCTGATAAAGCTTACCTGCAGCAATCACTTCCTGCTCACCACGACCCGTTTTCAGAGAAGTCGTTCCAGATTTACCTGGTGATGTGGCCTTTGCAACAGTTGCATTTTGATCGTTCATTTTCTTTTGGGACAGAACATCACGTTGGATTTGTGGCCACTTGGAAATCTGCGGAGCTTTCCATACAGACCCCACCAACGCACCGTTTGCCTGCGCAATGTGGTTGTACCAAAGACCGGCACCTGCCCATCCGCGAGCAATCAAATCATCCGTGATAATGTATTTACCCTTATTGGTCGTAGAAATATCCCGAATCTGAGCATATACAGCCTCACGGACAATGTTTTCCATGACACTCGCTGCAATCGCCCCTGTCGCACCTGTCGGTGGGATTAGACCCGGAGTGCCACTAGCATAGCCTGGATCACTACAGACATCACCTGTGAAATAATCAGCCAAAACAGCATTAATCCATTCAGTTTCAGGCTCTTTGTTTTTGGCAGCCGTCAAATTCTTTTTGTCTGAAGGGCATAGCTTTTGGACGTAATAGAGTGAGTGGATTTTGAAATCTTCATCTCCACTGGCATCAACGACACTGTTTACACCTGAGTCAGTACAAAATCCCCAATGCGTCCAGACTTTACCGTTATATTTACCCCATAGATGTCTGATGAGCTCGTAATAGCCTTCCTGCATCACCATAGCACCAGGGTTATTCAAAGCATTTTGCGGCAGAACCAACTCACCACAAACTGGCTTGACATTCCCGAGTTGCGTTGCATGTTCTGAGGTACATCCGCGATCTCCGAAGCGGATAGTAAAACTTGTGTTATCAAAGAACCCGAGCGTCCCGAGATAATCTGTATCTTCCATCAATAACGAGTTAGTTGAAGGATCACCGGAACGAACCAAATATGCATTAATAATGGTATCTTCTTCATCTGGAGACCCAATAGCCGTAGAACAAGTCCCGGCACTTCCTGCTTTCGGTTTTGTATTGAACTCCAGATACCCTTCTTCAATCGCTTTACAGGCATGTGCCAGCATCATGAATTTGAGAATTCCATTTGCGTCAGGTTTCTGAGGCTTTGCAACCATACCTTCGACCATGTGTCCGGAAGATAATTTGGTATTAAAGACCATCCAACCATTCGTCGCGAAGTTCGAACCATATTTTGCAGCATACAGAACAATGAATTGTGCGGAGTTCATACCAAACCCGACAGGAACCAAAAGACCGATACCAACGATCAGACGCAAAGGCGCCCAAACTGTATTAAAACGCTTCCCGAACGGAACACCCGTTTGAGCGGTTTCTGCAATAATCACAACAACGAAATACAGCAAAATAAAGCTGGCAATAACCAATAAGCCAATGCTGTAGAATTCGAACAAGGCATGTAAAGCCTCATGAAAAGGCCATGGAAATGTCGCAGGCGTATATACCGCGCCGCCATTCAACAAACTACCGCTGGACCGAAAACAAGTCGCAGTTGTCACGGATACACAAGAGTTAAATATATCAGGAACCCCGAATACACGGTCCAAAAGGATAAAGGCCAGATCCTGTTCGCCGTTATTATAAACCCCGTATGTTGGCGTTCCGAAGAAGTAACTCAAAGAAACGGCAGCCATAGCTTGAGGCACAATAGAGAACAGCATCATAGCGCCCTGAACAACCATCAGGAACAAACCCAGCAAAATCACATAAAAGAGGATAATTTGGTCAATATTCTCGCGCCGATATTTCAATCCGCGACCGGCCTGAACAACCACATCCATAATATTGTACTGGCCGATATTATGGGCTTTCAAGTACGGATGTCCGTTTGGCAAAAGCCTGACACCGGAATACACTTGAGCTACAAAATACGCAAAATAGGCAAATCCTGTAAAAAACAACTCCGTAATCCGCGGTAAAATCTGCGGAAACAGAACATATTTCGCAACGCTTACTGTTTGTTGTCTAGACACCGCCATGTAATCTCCTCACACCACATAGACCACCGATTTTATTATACCCCAAAAAACTTACGTTTTCCTCAATAAAATCATAATTTAACCATTACCGGACCCAAACTAGCCTCCGGGACCACCCATTTTAGCCTCTGTATCGCTCCCTTTGCTCATAACCTTACCAATTGTACGTCCCGTACCTTTGGAGAAGTCCCCGATACCCTCGGCGATACTACCTGTAAATTGATACCCTGCGAATGCAGTGTTTCTGACCAAATTCTCGGCAGGGTCAGACGCGCCATCATGGAATGTCGGTACTGGCTGCAGGAATCTCAGCAATTTATTCGGAATAAGATCAATCAGCTTAAATGAGGACATAGCCATCATATAAAGGATGATCGTGTAAATAATTGTATAAAAGAATGCATCAATAGAGTCCCTAAAGGATTCAAGAACACTTGGATCGTAGTTTGGATCAGCCGGGGATAAAGTCGCCATATCAAAGCCTGCAACGTTCCACACAACCAGATCAAAGATACTATCCAGAACGACGACCATCGCCGCAAAAATCGAAACTGATGCGATCAAACCAAAAACAGTAAAAACAGGCCGCAACATAATCTCCAGTAAAAGGAAGTACCCCTTTGAAGCAGCATTTCCAACACCCTCGCCATCAAGGCGCAAGTGAGCAAGTGCCCAGATAGGAACAGCAACCATAGCTTCGAAAATCGACTTGACCCAGCGACCGACAGCAAAGAAGAAATAGATGAACGGGAAAAACGGAATAAGGTAATAGAGAACAAATCCGATCACCAGACCTGTTGACGCAAACCCGAGGAGAACTGACCCACCCTGCTCAAACGCAGCACCCAACTCTTCAGCACCTGATCCCGACAGCAATCCTCCGAACCCTGAAACAAGACCGCCGGCTGCGATAGACACAATTGTTTTGTTGATAATCGTCTTCCCGAGCATCGTTAGGCGGGAAAGAGGGAACACATCATCGTTATTGCGAATATCCATCAAACCGGATTCCTGAAAGATATACATGAACATATTCTTGACAGGATCATTTGAAACAGTCGGCGGGCGAGGTCGTGCCGTGATAGTATCATCCGCAACAGTTTGATAAACGTCGGACAAGAGACCGGCGATCTCCACATCTACTGCCGGGTTATCAAGATCATGCCCCTGAAAATACTTTTCTAAAGCTGTACCATGCCCCGTAACAGAAGATGGCGAAAATTTGAATTTCGGATTACTGACCGTCTCGAGTGTTTGCTTGGCTTCGGAAATTGCCTCCATCACCATCGGATAGGCGATTGGTGTCGGAATAGTATATGTCGCATCCACCATAGCACCGTTAAATTCGGCAATCTTGTTATACCATACACCGGCTCCACCCCAACCGAGAGAAAGAACTTTAGCATCCATATCCATTTCAGGAATACCAAGCAGCACCATATTATCAAGTGCAGCAGAGATATTGGCATTATATGCAGATTGCTGGTTCAAACGGAGAGTCACGTAAAACTTGGCACCTGCCGGTTTGGCATCCGCTAAAGATAAGTTAGCTGCCCAACCCGAAGAAGTTGGGGCAAACGTAAAGGACGTTGGCATCTTATCCCAGAACTTCAGAATATAGGTCATGTTCAGACCATATGTTTCGAGATCAGAGAAATACCACATATCTTTTACAAAAGTGAATTGTGCATCATATATGTCGACAATGCGCGTGACATCTTTGGAAGAAATCTGGATATTCAACTTCCCACAATAGGGCTTTACATTCCCAGGATATTTGGAATGGCTGGAGTTTTGCTCTCCGAACACAATCACCATATCCCCATGAGCGACATGGTTAAGTGCAGTCGAAAAACTGGTGGATGGCGCAACAGCCAAAGCAGAAGATGAGGTCGTCGCATCTGCAAATCGGAGTACATAAGGCTTGATCTCACCCATCTGACTACCATAGGCCACCTTATAAGCTTCCTTACAAGTATGCGCGATATAAAAGAAATTAATCAGACTGTCTATCGATTGGACTTTCGGCGCACCGTACATTTCATATCCGGAAATACCTGCCGGATTACTCGAACCACCGGTAGCAAACATTACATTATTATAGGCCAACCAGGAATTTGTTGCAAAACCCGATCCCCATTTTGCCATCAATAAGGTCAGATATTGCCCTGTATTATACCCGTACGCCAAAGGCAGCAAAAGCAATACAGCCATAACCAGACGTATTGGACCATAAACACTTGGGAAACGTTTCCCGAACGGAACTCCAGTTTGTGCAGTTTCAGCCATCAAAGCAAAGAAATAATACGCCAGAATAAATCCACCGATAACCATCATGCCTTGGCTATAAAACTTAAACATAGCCTGCATAGCGCCCGCAAAATTCTCAATTCCACTCACAGAACCGGGGTCATATTGGGTACCGAAGAATCCGGGAATTTGGAAGACTTTATCCAACATCATTAACGCAACATCGTTCGTTGGATCAGATGTTGTGAACATTCCGAGAAACGGAATAGCAGCTTGCGCCGTATGAGAAACAATCCCAAGAAACAACAAGACAAACTGAACAACAAAAACAACCAAGGCCAGAATAAATGCAGCATAAACAATATACTGATCGGAATATTTCCATCCTTTGCCTAAATGGTGAGCAGCTTCGGATAAAACCGTACGAACTCCGTATTTACCCTGAACATCCGGAAGCAACAATTTATTCCCGCGCGGTAAAAGCCCGATATTAAAGAAAACTAAAGCCATAAGCTGGGCAAAGAATTTTGTATCAGGCACGACCTCAAGCAACCGCGGGAAAATCCTCGGCAAACAGGCGTATTTCAGAATGGACTGCGCTGATACTGTCATATAACCGCCCCCACTCTGACTAGAGAAGTAAGTGAACATTCATGCACATCTCGCACAACACCAAACATGGCGTGTGACGAAAGCTGTGATCTATGTTCAAATAATATGTTCATATTTCCTCTTATAACCTACTTACTCTTAGCCTTTGGTCCAAGCTTATAACCACCGGCGGCAGACTCCAATTGTCCGGCCTTAACCAAGGCTTTAATAGCGCTTTCCCTGACGGCATAATCCGAATCTTTTGTTGCCTTAAGAATATCCGTTTGGCTTACAACATCCTTATGCTTAGCGACTTCCATAATTTCTTTGGCAGCTTTTTCTCGAGCCTGAACAAATTCGACTTCGGCTTTCTTACCAATCTCCGCAGCAGGCTTATAAAGACCTTCTTGAATGCCTTTACCTATTTTACCCGCAAAGTGGCTAACCATAATTGGCATCTGGCTTTGCAGCTGATCAATAAGATCATCAGCATTATCGCTTGCACCAAGACTACTGACCCCTGCACCAGACCATCTGCTGAGAATGTTATCCGGAATAATGTCGATCAGCTTGAAACTGGATGTACCGATCATGTATGTCAGTACAACATACATCACAGTGTAGAAGAATTGGTCCGCTATACCACGGAAATTATCCATGACAGTTGGATCCGCATTCAGATAACCCATATAGCTCACACCTGAGAAGTTGGTGACAAGAAGAGAGAAAATTGAATTCATCACAGTGACCATTGCATTAAACACAGCGAATGAGGCAATCAAAGAGATCACCGTCAAAATTGGTCGGACAAAAATTTCAAGCAACAAGAAATAACCAGAGCTAGCAGCCTCACCCGGCAACCCCTCACCACTCAAACGCATATGCGCCAAAGCCCACAATGGGACACCAACCAAGGCTTCAAAAATGGTTTTAACCCAGCGACCAACTGCAAAGAAGAAATACATGAATGGCAAGAATGGGAGCACATAATGCAACATCACACCTGTCGTTAAACCAAGCGTAGCAAAGGAAATAGCAGCACCCGCAAACTCACCGAATGCAGACCCCAGCATATTCAAAGCTTCGATATCATCACCTTGAGAGCTTGCGGCAGCCATGTGCAATAGCCCCCCCATGGCGGAACTACCGACAGCAGCCATCATAGCCATCATAGATTTATCAACCAACAATTTCCCCATAGCAGACAACTGTGCCATCGGTAAAACACCAAGATCCTGATTGTGATATATATTAAAAATCTGGAATTCGCCAAAAACCATTGCTATGGCACGTTCAACAGGGTTATCGGAATAGTTCGAGTTATTAACCGCAAACACAAGAGTTGACCCGCTATAAACATCCGCGAGAATATTCTGATTCTCGAACAAGGCCGTACAAGTCGTGTAAAGGTTTTCAGCAAGCTCTGCTTCAAACTGGGATTTCTCATTTGTAATTTTGATCGAAGTGGTCCCCGATTTATTCAACTTGTACTGACCACAAAATCCCTTCTCAACAACCGCGTTGTTCTTACCGCGTTGCTCCTTGATTTTCTCCATAGTCATCGGCATTTTCTGAATGACAGGAATACCGGTTACAGCAGAGACATAATTACCATTCTTTTCGGAAATCTTATTATACCATAAGCCAGCACCGCCCCATCCCAAATCAAAGATGGCGGCATCCAGCATCATCGGGTCCGTAAGCCCCATACTGGAGTAAGTTGCATCACCGATCGAATATTGATCCACAATATTCGGAACATCTGCAATAGCAGCCAAAGCCACTTCAGACGGATGGAAAACAAATGTTTGTGCAGCCGTTCCGATATACTCGCTCCAGTATTTTTCGGTAACAGGTGCCGTACACAAACCCATTGTCGCACCACCATCTCCAACGCCTTCTTGAAGGCTCTCATACCCGTCAAGATTCCAATCCCACATACATTTGAGGTTCGGCTGTGGAGCTGCAACTTTATACCAATCGATGAACCAGGCCCACTCGGGGGATGTCCGTGTATATTCGCGAATGACAGCAAGTTCGGAATCGAGCTCGAGCTGGCTTAAAGTTGCTCCCGGACGCGCTTGATTGGTTAGAACATAAAGGGTGGCATAGAAATAGGCTTCAGCAGCCAAAAGACTTTCCGCGTTATACCCGTTAACCGGAATAAACACTTCACCACACACAGGAAGAACACCACCGGGATATTCTTTATAACGATCAGGATCATCAGGGTTCTTGTACCCCATAACGAGACGAATACCTGACAGATTAGATGTTTGCAAAACTTGCGTGAATGCATCAGTTGGATCACCGGAAACAACGCCAAGAGGGGTAGGTTCATAGACATTTCCGACAGGATCCAGAACCCCTGTCAGAGTAGAATTTGTAAATAGTGGTTTTCCTTGTGTTGACGATACAATGTATGGGCGAACATCATAGAAACCAAGAGTACCGTCACTTCCGTTACCACTAAGACCAGCCGTTGCACCGGAAAGGCCCGCAGGCACTGAAGCAAAAGTATTAATCCTTTCACACGACTTCATAACAAGAAGGCCACGCAATAAGTTCGTAACATCCTGAAATTCAATATCAGCCACTAACTGATCATTACCGAATCCTGTCGGGTTCATGCCTGTCCCCATGTTATACATACCCCAGGCATTCGTCGCGAGGCCAGATCCGAACTTCGCAGTATAAAGTGTAATATATTGCGCCGTATTCAAACCGCCGGAAATCGGAATAAGCAACCCGAATGCGGCAACAAGGCGTAATGGAATCCATGTGTTTTGTAACGTTTCACCAAGCGGCGAACCTGTCTGCGTAATATCCCAGACAATCTCGACAATGAAATATAAGAAAATAAACACAGCAATCAGAAACAAACCGAAGCTGAAGAACCTGAATAGAACATGCATCGCGTCATGCAAGGAATTAGGAACAGTACCGTAAATACCAGGTTGAGTAATAATATCTGAATCATAAATTCCCGGAATACCCAGAACTCGATCAAGCATCATAAAGGCAACATCCCGCTCGGGATTTGCCGTTTTAAAGATGTCCGGCAGCCACACGATAGCAGCCTGTGCTGCAGGCGTAGACAATACAACATAGAATAAGATAGCTGCAATAAAGGCAAACAGAACCGCAGCACCACAAACCAGCGCCGCATAAACCAGAATCTGGTCAACATTCTTCCACTTGAATTGGATGTGATTTGCTGCTTCAGCTAGAACATGGCGAATGCCATACTTTTCATGCGCATGAAAGAAACGATGACCTTTGGGTAAAAGACGCATCCGAGCACACAGAATAGCAAAGAAATAGGGCAACAATCCAAAGCCAGAGAAAAACAATGACCCCACCCGAGGAAATACCTCAGGTAGAAGAACATACTTCATTGCTGTACCAGTTGTGACCCGCACCACTCACCAAGACCAAATATCAAATAACCAAACACCATTGGGGCGCGATTTACCGAGAAAAACCACTCCACCGCCTATCATTCTAATCGGGAAAATATAAAATTTTATTTATTTAGACCGCTTCCCGACAATTCATCATAACATAAGGCTGGAAAATCTTCCAGCCTTACGAAAAAATTAACAAAATCGGGAAACCTGCTATTTGACGCGGGAAACATACTCATCTGTACGGGTATCGATCTCGATTTTATCACCGATTTCAACAAAAGCCGGCACTGGCAGTTCAAACCCTGTTGGCAAACGGCCCGGTTTCATAACTTTGCCGGATGTATCACCGCGAACTGCTGGCTCGGTATAAACGACTTCACGTACAATTTTCACAGGTGGCGTAACGGAAATTGGCTTGCCTTCATAGAAGGTAACTTCACAAGGCATTTGCTCTTCAAGATATTTCAGGAGACCTTCAATATCATCCTTGGAAAGCTCATATTGGTTATATTCTTCGTCCATAAAGACGTACATATCACCGGATTCATAAGAATAAGTCACTTCTTTTGTTTCCAGAATAATATCTTCGAATTTTTCATCCGTCTTGTAAACAGCTTCAGAATTAGTTCCGGTCAACAAGTTACGGAACTTGAATTTCATCACAGCCGCGTTACGGCCGGATTTGTTGTATTCTGCCTTTTGAATAACCATAGGTGCTTTGTCGATCAACACCACGTTTCCGGTTCTCAGGTCCTGAGCAACTTTCATAATTTATCCTTTATTTTTCAATATGTTATTATTACGTGCATAAGCCAGAAGCCTATGGGCTAGATCAGGTTGGTCAAATAAATGATCAGACCAGACCGCAGCACCAGACTGCAAGATCGGGAGACGATCCAGATAACCGTGCCACCATTCCACCTCAGTCTGGCCCTCTTGATTCCACAATTTGAAACTTTCTGCAAGCCTTTCCCGCTCTTCCGTAGAAAATGCCGCACAATATAAGTCAAGAAATGCCTGCAACTTGATGAGATGCGCACCTCCCTCCTGAACATAGATATTCCAGATCATAGGTCGTCCGGCCAATTGGGCACGCACAAATGAATCCTCGCCCCTGACAAAATTTACATCACAGGTCCACAACAGATAATCAAATTGGTCTTGAGGAACAAATGGAATACGATAAATCTCTAAAAACCCGCGTTTTTCGACATAAAATGTATCAAATGACGGAAGAAAGACACGTACAGGAGATTTATAGGTAGATAAATCATCAAAAAAAGAGGGAATTGGAGCAGATTTGTAACTAAAAAGTGAAATATCTATAAAATTTTCATCAAATTGCGGCAAATTATACGCTGTACGCCATGAATTTTGAGCATTTATATCTCCTTGAAACCTATTTCTCCGCTCGAATAAGCCAGCCTCCCGAATAAGCCCGCCAGAAGTTTCGGAAAATCCTGGAAAAAACATGGTTTTTTTCAATCCCGTTGAAGGATGTATGCTCGGAAGGCCATGGCAGCCCTCTGTCCAATTTTCAGCCGTCAAATATTCCAGATCAATCCAGACTACCTCTCCATCTCGTCCAACCATGGCCCTGATAACATTCGGAGGCAAATCACAGGCAAACGCCTCAATCACAACATCAGCGGCATTCGGATAATCAAGATCATCGTCCCAACACACCACATCGAAAGAAGTAGAGCACAGTGCAGAATAATCAGGAACAATCCGCTCTAAAGAGCCAAGATCATCTACATATAAACGGACGCTAAGAGAATATTCTTTAGCTAATTGACGCGCTAAACGCCAACACACTCCAATATCGCCGAAATTATCGACAACACGGCAAAAAATATCGACACTTCGCGGAAAATCCATTAAAACCAGCCCCTACACTGCCTCTGTACTGAACGCCCTTTTATGATAGGTTTATAAAAGGAAGGAAAGAAGAAAATGTCCCTGCGCCCCATCATCATCGTCCCCGATCCGGTTTTAAAGCAAATCGCTCAACCGATCGAAAATATTACGGCTGAAGTCAAAAAGCAGGCCGAAGATATGCTGGACACCATGTATGAAGCACCGGGGATAGGCTTGGCTGCTAATCAGGTCGGATGTTTGAACCGTATTTTTGTGATGGATACAGCCTACCGCAAGAATGAAGAAAAAACACGCAAACCCATAGTTATGATCAACCCGGAGATCGTCTGGCGTTCTGAAGAAATCAGCGTCATGGAAGAAGGCTGCCTTTCAATCCCACAGCAATATGCAGAAGTCGAGCGTCCAAAATCTGTTCGCGTCAAATATGTTGACCTAAGCGGTGAGATCAAAGAACACATCGGAGAAGATCTTGAATCCCATTGCATCCAGCATGAGCTGGATCATTTGAACGGTGTCCTGTTTATTGATTATCTCTCTCGCCTAAAACGCAACATGATCTTGCGCAAAGTTGAGAAAATGAAAAAAGACGGAATCATCCTTTAAAGCACCCCGCGCAGATGACAAAAAAAGTTGCATTCATCACAGGTATTACGGGACAAGATGGGGCATATCTTGCAGAGAACTTGCTCCACAAAGGGTACGAGGTCCACGGGATTAAACGCCGATCTTCTTCCTTGAATACATCCCGCATAGATCACATTTATGAAGAGCGCACCAATCCTGACAGACAATTGCATCTCCATTACGGAGATTTGACAGACACATCGAATATTACCAATCTCATCGCAAAAATAGAACCGGATGAAATTTATAACCTTGGGGCACAAAGTCATGTTCAGGTAAGTTTTGAAAGTCCGGAATATACTGCGCAAGCCGATGCGATTGGCCCTTTGCGTATTCTTGAATCCATCCGCTTGCTCGGAATGGAAAAGAAAACAAAATTTTTCCAAGCCTCAACGTCGGAAATGTTTGGCATGGCACAACAAAGCCCGCAAACAGAGGCCACGCCTTTTTACCCTCGCAGCCCTTACGGAGCAGCCAAACTCTACGCATATTGGATGACCATCAATTACCGCGAAGCCTACGGTATATTTGCAGCAAACGGCATCATGTTTAACCATGAAAGCCCACGCCGCGGAGAAACTTTTGTCTCTCGTAAAATTACTCAAGCTGCGGCGCGTATTTCCCTCAAAAAACAGGATTGCCTATACCTCGGAAATCTTGATGCCAAAAGAGATTGGGGGCACGCCTTTGATTATATGCAAGGAGCTTGGTCTATCCTGCAACACACATCAGCAGAAGAATTTGTTTTGTCTACCGGACAATCAAGATCAGTTCGAGAACTAGCATCACTGGCTTTTTCCAGAGCAGGCATCCTGATTGACTGGAAAGGAAACGGTAAAGACGAAGTTGGAATTTGTACAACTACAGGAAAAACGCTCATTCGGATTGACCCATTTTATTTCCGACCGACCGAAGTAGATAATTTGTGCGGAAATGCACATAAAGCACAATCCGAACTGGGCTGGACTCCGACAATATCTTTCGAAGACATGATCGGAGAAATGGTAACCTGCGATATAGCACGGGAAAAAGGAGAATTTCATGAAGCTACTCTTGACCGGTGGACGTGGAATGGTGGGATCATCCTTTCTGCGACAAATCAAAGAGCACAAGCCTGAGTGGCATGTCCTTTCACCAACACGTGAACATCTTGATCTGACACAACAAGGACAAGTCAGAAGCTTCCTATCCGAAAATCCCGTCGATTGCGTCATACATGCTGCAGCAAAAGTCGGCGGCATAAAAAACAACGCAGCAAACCTTGCCGAATTTCTGGTAGAAAATACGCTTATCAATACAAACCTTATACAGGAATCATTTGAGTCAGGCGTCAAAAACCTGATCAATCTTGGAAGCTCCTGTATGTACCCGAAGAACTTCTCAGGGCTCTTAAAGGAGGAGGATATTTTGGGCGGCCCTCTTGAGCCGACAAATGAAGGATACGCGCTAGCCAAAATTTCTGCCGAACGCCTCTGCCGCTACCTATCAGAAAAATTCGGTGTTCAGTACAAAACAATCATCCCATGTAACCTTTACGGGAAAGGGGACAGGTACGATGCACAAAACGGGCATTTAATGGCTGCAATTATAGAGAAAACAGCAAAAGCTCTGAAATTAAACCTCCCGCAAATCGAAATTTGGGGAACAGGCGAAGTCAGACGCGAATTTGTTTATGTCGATGACTTAACGGATTTTGTGATCAGCAATCTCGATAAAATAAAAGAATGGCCAGCTTGCTTGAACATTGGCATGGGACAAGACCATACTGTAAATGACTATTACCAAATCGCCGCCAAATCCCTTGGGTATAAAGGCGTGTTTGTGCACAATCACGCAGAACCATCAGGCATGACCCACAAACTCATGGACTGCACGAAAGCACGCGCGTTCGGATGGACACCAACAACAACGTTAGAGGACGGGATAACCGAGGCCTATAAAGATTATCTAGATCGTTACCAAGTTAAGTTCCACGATGCAAATTAGGTCTTTAAAAAATAAGTCCGAAAGACTTGATTGAGGCTAAAATTTGCCGAAATATCTCTTGCCATAACCAGACCGCGGTGCTAGCAAAGTATGTTATAAAAAATAATA
>QKCR01000096.1 GCA_003245575.1 Alphaproteobacteria bacterium
TCTTCGAATCTGTTGTAATGGAGGTTATTTCATTTTGCTGTACCTCATCACAATTTGTAATTTGTACATTTTTTATTAGAGAAAGACTGTTTCTGTCTAGAATGGATAGACCAACCTCTCCACTTATCATATCTGCGCAGTCCCACCTACCTATATACAGCTTGTCTGCATCAACATGAAACACATCCGCAAATACACCGAAATCAATAGGAGTTATTTTTGAATTTATTTTCTCCCCATCAACCTGCAAGAACCTTTGGTCTTTAGCAAATATAGGATTTATAAAACAGACCATAATTGCAACAACGCATAAACAACATATGAGACTTGAGTTTAAGTGCATGAACACCTTCAAATGAGAACTTTTTGTTTTTATAAATACCCACCTAATTATACAGATATATTTTTACAACCAAGACGTTTATGCAGCATGAGTATTTTTACACGCACAAAATAACCCTGCATAAATTTCAAATTTTCTTCAATTTTCCCTAGAATTCTGCGGCACAGCAAAGATTTTCATCGCGCCCAAGTCATAATTTTGTTAATATTGTATTATGACAAAATACAACATAATGTCTATGTGTTTTTTGAGTATCACCCTGCTCTTCGGGTTAAGCGGTTGCAGCTTTGGGTCATATAGCAATTCATCTCTCTTCGCGCAGCATGAAAAAGGCAAAGCCCTCAGCAGCTTTAAAGACGACATGGCCCCATCTATCGCAGCCGTACAACAGGGAAGAACACTGGACGATTTCTACCCCGAAAACTCGGACATCAATAAAAAGAAAACAGTTATAAAGTTGGGGTTATCCAAGAACGAATCGAAAGCCTTGGGATGTGATATTGGTGATCGCTTTGATAACGGCGCGGCCTTGGCCTATAACTTCTCAGATCAAAAATCGCGACTCTCACTCCATCTGAGTGTTGATGGACCAAGCTTCTCAGACCCTGGAAATCTGGAATTCAATTCTGTTCTTGTCCGCTTCACGCATAAATTTCAAAAACCTTCAAAAAGCGAGGCAAACAACTGCCTGTTACCATCCAAAGTACAAGGTGTTTTGGGCTCGGCATTCAACGAACTCTTTATCAGGGATAACTACACAATTCTTGATGAGCTTAAAGAGCGCGGTCTCAATCTAAAATAAATTTGGTTTCTAACCTACGTGAATTTGTGGCATGTGAACAGTCAGTTGAGATGGGTGTGCAGGAATGGCAACATCGAAGGATTTCATGTTAAACAACCCCGCATATCCCCTAACAGCTGCCGGTATATCTCTGATGAAACGAGCAGGCATTTCAACAATCTTACGCCAAACAGGTCTTATATCTTTCGGCAATTCGGAACTAACTTCAGGCTCAACCTCGGCAAAGGCATAAGCAGGATCCTCTGAGAGAGTACTATATTCTGATCTGAATTGGTTGATCCGAGATTCCAAGTGAGGATACAGAAATAATCTTTCTGCATTCTTTGTGAAGTCATCAACAAGGGATAATTTTTGCAAATCCTCAACAGAAATGCTTTGCCCATCCGGATATTTTATTTTCGCATCGGAAATCAGTCCTATATGTAGTGATTGAACAGCCAACCTATGAAGCGTCCCCACATAGTCCCGAACATATTCACGGTACTCTCTGGATATAACTTTCCCGATAAAATCGCGCGCGCGCGGTAAAGAAGCACCAAACTTCACCGTCGCATAGGATAGCGCAGCCACGCCGGCAACCGGATTTAAGAAATACAATCCTGCAGAAGCAAGAGTAACGGCTGAAACAACAGCAAACGAAAGTCTTCTCAATATCTTTTTATAATGGAGTTCCTGTTTATCTATCTTTTCTTTTATTTGATTATACCCGTCTAACGGAATGTTGATGACTGCACCATCCTTTGCATATTCAAAGCCGGATAAATCGCTAGGTTTAAGCTTGTATACGCGCCCCTCAAATGTCGGAAAAGAGACCTCAGATGGGTCTTTGCCTCTATCTCTAAATATAAAAAAGGGATTGTAGTAACTCATGAACGCAGACCTTTCCTCACATTTCTAATGTGAAGGTTGTATAACAATACAATTGTAATTATGTCAACAAACATACCGTTAATTCGTGCAAAACCATTGAAAATTAATAGTTTTTCATGCTAGGTCTATTGTCCTGTAAGAAACCAAAGAGGATAAAAAATGGCCGAGCGGTACAATATTCGTGAGACGGAAGAAAAATGGCGCAAAAAATGGGAAGACGAGAATGTTTTCCACGTGACCGAAGACCCGTCCAAAAAGAAATACTACGTCCTCGAAATGTTCCCCTATCCTTCCGGTCGCATCCATATGGGTCACGTCCGCAACTACTCCCTAGGGGACGTTGTCGCACGTTACAGAACTGCACAAGGATACAATGTTTTGCACCCGATGGGCTGGGACGCATTTGGATTACCTGCTGAAAACGCAGCCCTTGAGCGCGGCGCGCACCCGAAAGACTGGACACTGGAAAACATCGTCGCGATGAAAGTCCAGTTGAAACAAATGGGCCTTTCTATTGACTGGGACCGTGAAGTCACAACCTGCTTGCCTGATTACTACAAGCATGAACAGAAAATGTTTTTGGATTTCCTGAAAAATGGCCTCGCATACCGCAAGGAGATGATGGTCAACTGGGACCCTGTTGACCATACAGTTCTCGCCAACGAACAAGTGATTGACGGCAAAGGCTGGCGTACGGGCGCACCTGTTGAGCGTAAAAAACTCAATCAATGGTCTTTGAAAATCACCGACTACGCAGAAGAGCTTCTGGAAGCCATTAAAGGGCTAGATCGCTGGCCTGAAAAAGTCCGCATCATGCAGGAAAACTGGATCGGAAAATCCCAAGGCTGTCGCTTTACCTTCAACGTAATTGACAGCAACGAAACCCTCGACGTTTTCACCACACGCCCTGACACGCTTTATGGCGCCTCCTTTGCGGCCATGGCCGCCGATCACCCGCTCGCACAACAACTCTGCGCTGGACAAGACGGATTCGAAGAGTTCGTCAAAAAATGCCAAGCGATGGGAACATCCGAAGCTGCCATCGAACAAGCAGAAAAAATCGGATACGACACAGGACATTTTGTTGATCACCCGTTTGTCGAAGGCAAGAAATTGCCGCTCTATCTTGCAAACTTTATTTTGATGGATTACGGCACAGGCGCCATTTTCGGCTGCCCAGCACATGACCAACGTGACTTTGAT
Source organism: Alphaproteobacteria bacterium (assembly GCA_003245575.1). Classification (GTDB taxonomy): domain Bacteria; phylum Pseudomonadota; class Alphaproteobacteria; order Micavibrionales; family Micavibrionaceae; genus UBA1573. The sequence goes on from QKCR01000096.1 coordinate 3,219, forward strand.
TTCGCAACCAAATACGGTTTAGAAATCACACAAGTCGTTGCACCAAAAGACGGATTACCTGTTGACCTTCCATTCATCGATGACGGCGTCATGGTCAATTCCGACTTTATGAACGGCACGAGCACGACAGAGTCAAAAGCAGCCGCCATCAAGAAAATGGAAGAAATCGGACGCGGCACAGGCATTACACAATACCGCCTGCGCGATTGGGGAATTTCCCGTCAACGCTATTGGGGATGCCCAATCCCGATCATCTATTGTGATGATTGCGGAACTGTTCCTGTCCCTGAAAACCAATTGCCTGTTGAACTCCCGTCAGATGTTACATTTGATAAACCGGGCAACCCGCTCTCGCACCATCCGACATGGAAAAAGGTCAAATGCCCGACATGCGGAAAAGATGCCGAACGCGAAACAGACACATTTGATACCTTTTTTGAATCAAGCTGGTATTTTGCCCGTTACGCAGATCCGAAAAATGACGGTATCGGTTTCGCAAAAGACAAAGCCGCATACTGGCTGCCAGTTGACCAATATATTGGTGGTGTCGAACATGCAGTTCTGCACTTGCTTTATTCACGCTTCTTTACCCGCGCGCTTTCGAAATGCGGATACATGGACACACCAGAACCGTTCGCAGGTCTTTATACACAAGGCATGATCAATCACATGACCTATAAAGACAAAGACGGAAAATGGGTGTATCCGAAAGACGTCATGAAAGACGAGAACGGCAATTGGGTCATGACAACCGGCAACCACGAACCTGTCGTGGCAGGTCGTGTTGAAAAAATGTCCAAGTCAAAACGCAACACCATTGACCCGCAAGACATTCTGGATAGCTACGGCGCCGATGCTGCACGCATGTTTATCCTCTCTGACTCTCCTCCTGATCGTGATCTGGAATGGACAGAAGCAGGTCTCGGCGGATCATGGCGTTTCATCAACCGCCTCCACAGCTTTATTCTGGACGCAAAAGAGACCATTCTGGCTACTCCGCAAGGCTCCCCAAGTGAAGCGGCTCTTCAACTGCAGAAAATGGCACACCAAACCATTCATGCAGTCGGACAAGCCATTGAAGCCTTCCACATGAATAAAGCCGTCGCCAAATTGCGCGAGCTTTATAACGCAATCGAAGCTTTTAAACCTGAAGCAGGGGACGTTGGCCTTTATAAGGAAGCCGTTGAATACATGATCCGTGGCCTTAATCCTATGGCCCCGCACCTGACTGAAGAATTATGGTCTGAACTTGGCCACAAGGAAATGCTGGTTAGAACATCGTGGCCGACAGTTAATCCTGAGTTTTTGGTAGCAGATTCAGTCACCATAGCCATTCAGATTAACGGCAAGCTAAAAGCCACAATTCAACTCCCGACTGATACAGCAAAAGAAGAAGCTGAAAAAGCCGCTCTTTCGGAAGAGTCTGTTGTGAATGCATTGGAAGGAAAAACAATCCGTAAAGTGATTGTCGTACCTAATCGCATCGTGAACGTCGTTGCGGGCTAAACTTACCCACTACTCTCGAAGAAAGCCGCGGAATGCGGCTTTTTTTTAACCCAAAAATACGCTACGGTGAGGGCATGACAAAATTTATCGCCCTTATCGGCCTATTGGCCACTTTGACCGCCTGTGGATTCCATCCGGTTCATGGAAAATTCAGTAATGACAAAAGAACAGAGTCAGCACCTGTCGCAATCGCCATTATTCCTGACCGCGAGGGGCAAATCCTACGCAACGAACTCATTGATCGTCTGCACCAGAATGGAGAACCAGCACACACCGAGTACAATCTAAGTGTCGATAAGATTCAAGAATCTGACAAAGAATTGGCAATCACCAAATCGTCCGAAGCCACACGTGCACAATTACGTCTCAAAACAAAAATGATTCTAACCGATAAATCCGGGAAAGATGTTTTGGTGCGCGATTTACTCGCCATCACCAGTTACAACGTTTTGCAAAGTGAATTCGCAACTCGCGTTGCAGAAAATACAGCACGAGAAAACGCATTAAGCGATTTGGCACGCCAGATCGAACTGCAACTCAATCTCTATTTGAACCGCGAATAAGATCTTAAAAATGAAGCTAACCTTTCGCCAAATTGAACCCTTCCTAAAGAATCCCGATCCCAAAATGCGGGCCATTCTTGTCTACGGGCCGGATCAGGGATTGGTTAGAGAGCGCGCAGAACTAATGGGGAAGAAAGTCGTTGCTGATCTCAATGACCCGTTTAATGCCGCTCACTTAACCGGCGAGATCATCGAAGATGATCAGGCTCGTTTTTTTGATGAAGTCAACGCACAATCCTTGATGGGGGGAATGCGCCTAGTCCGCGTCACAGCACCCGGATCAAAATTTGCAGTTGCTCTAAAGGACTGGTTGAAAAACAACCCGAACGATGAAACACTTGTCGTCGTAGAAGGCGGAGACCTGCGCCCGAGAGATGCCTTACGCAAGATTTGTGAAGAAGCAGATAACGCGACAGCTATTCCCTGCTATATCCAAGATGAGCGTGATATGGGGCGATTTCTACGTGAACTTTTACAAGACAAGAACCGTGCAGCAGCAAATGACACAATCAATTGGCTGAGCATAGCCTTAAAGGGTGATCGTGGACGCGCACGCATGGAAATAGAGAAACTTGATCTCTACAAAGGGTCAGATCCATCTCCGATCTCTTTGGCCGACGCACAAGAGGCATGTGGAGATTCAGGATCTCAAAGCTTGGACGACCTGCTCTATGCCGCCACAGGGCGCAATCCGCAAAAGGCAATTTCAACATACAATAAACTCCTCAGTGAAGATACAGAACTGATTGTAATCCTTCGATCATTGCAAAACCATGTCAGAAGACTGCATCAGGTTAAATCTCAAATGGATGACAAAGGTCTCCCGATGGAAGCCGCAATGAAAGATTTGCAGCCACCGATCTTTTTTAAAGTTGAGGACATGTTCAAGGCGCAGGCTAATAAATTCCCCTCCCATGTTTTGAGAAAAATGCTGGCGCGTCTCAATGAAATTGAAGCGCAAACCAAAAGAACAGGCACGCCTTCTGAAACTATCGTTGCGGAAACAATTCTGAAACTGGCATCTATGTGATGCGCAGAATGCAACAAAGGATACTTCATGAAAGAATGGACTGAGCTTGTTAAGGACATAAAACATAAATCCCTAAAATTCTTCGGGATTGGCTCTGCGCCGATACTGGCTGATCTCCTCTGCTCGAATATTATTCACTATACCTTGGGATGGTCACTAACTTTAAGTGGGATGATCGGGTTTCTAGCAGGAACTGTGACAGCATATTTTTTGTATTTGTTTATTACTTTTGCGGAACGCCACCTCGACTTTACTTGGAAAAGTCTTTATCGTTTTTTGAAATCGAGTGTTTTAGCTGCCTTTATACGGATAATTGCCCTCTCAACATTAGAGTGGATAACAAGCCTTTATGGTTTTGTCATATTGTTGCTATCAATCGCCCTATCAGGACTAACCAGATATATTCTAGCGCATTTCTATGTCTTTAAAAAAATAGATCAAGAGAGTGAAATGATACGGGACACTCTTGCCAGATAATCAATCTAGATGTATATAACCATATATAGAATTGTCTTTAACCTTTCATCAAAGTAAAATATGAGTTTTATGGAAAGCATACTTGCCGTACTGGATACACAGTTTATGGGAGAGCCCTTAAGCCTGTGGCTTGTATTTTTGGGTGTTATTTTTGCCCTGATGATTTTTGACCTCGGTTTCCTGAACCGTAAAGATGAGGTCATTAATTCTAGAACCAGTCTGGCCTATTCAGCTTTCTATATGGTATTGGCGACAATATTTGGTGGCTGGCTATGGTGGAATCTCGGCGAGAGCCATGGGATGGATTATTTTACGGCCTACATGATCGAGCTTTCGCTCTCACTGGATAATTTATTCGTTATGTCCGTAATCCTGACATATTTCCATGTCCCGAGAAAATACCAACACCGTGTTCTGTTCTGGGGAATTCTTGGTGTGCTTGTCATGCGCGGCGCAATGATTGCAGCAGGTGTCGTGATCGTTCAATCTTTCAGCTGGGCTCTTTATATCTTTGCAGCCTTCCTGTTAATTACCGGAATTAAAATGCTGCTGATGAAGGATGATGACGAAGACAATATTGAAGACAGTTCACTTATCAAATTCTTCCAGAAGCATTTGCGCTTTACAAAGGAAATTGATGGTCATAAATTTTTTGTACGCCTTCCTGACCATACAACTGGAAAAATCGTAACCTTTGCAACGCCGCTCTTTATGGCACTTATCTGTATCGAATTTATGGATGTGTTATTTGCTCTGGATAGCGTCCCTGCAGTCTTTGCAATCACAGATGAACCTTTTGTTATTTACACCAGCAATATCTTTGCAATCCTCGGGTTACGGAGTATGTATTTTGCCGTTGCGGCCATGATCGAACGTTTCAAATACATGAAATATGCACTAGCAATCGTTCTGATTTTTATCGGCGGCAAAGTGTTTTATGCAGGTCTGTTCGGACATATCTCCCCTGCTATATCTCTCGGGATCACAATATCCGTTTTGCTCGGAGGTGTATTCTTCTCACTCAGCAAAACCAAAGATCAACTAAGCCGAGATTAAGCGTCGCATTGCAGCATAAAATCTTATGAAAGATTTTCGATTTGTTTATTTTTCTATGATGCAATAGTTCTATATTCATAGAACAAACGAGGGGCATTCCATGACATCCGAGCACTTGCAGCAAACGGCTCTCAAGCCGGTTCCGACAGTCGAGTTGGTTGAACAGCCACTCAGCATCGGCGATCTTAACGACCTATGTGATGCAACAGAAGAAGCCATCAGCGCAGGAGGCGGATTCGGCTGGATTCATTTACCCAACCGCAATTTGTTGGAACGCTTCTGGCAAGGCGTTTTGGCGATGCCAGCAAGACTATTATTCGTTGCAAGATTGGACAACACAATTTGCGGTGCCGCCCAAATTATCCTACCGACAAGAAGCAACGAAGCCCAATCTTATAATGTTCAGCTTTCAGGACTCTTCATTTCACCGTGGGCACGTGGACAAGGCCTATCACGCAAACTACTCGATTACATTGAAAAGACAGTAACCAAAAAAGGATTTGCTATCATCAATATTGATTTGCGGGAAACACAAGAAGCAGCCATCCAGCTTTATGAAAGCACAGGCTATCAACAAATTGGCCGCCATCCGAACTACGCAGTCGTCGACGGGCAATTTATCGCCGGAAGATACTACTTCAAGCAGTTACAATCTCTGGACAAGATAGACCCTGAAACCAGAGCAAATCAGGAATAAGTTAAAAAGAAATCCGGATTAACAATTTCCGCATTTTTCGGTGAACTGGACATATACGGAAATCCATCCCTGCACAGATCGTAAATTCTTCGGAGGGTGAACAGGGTTGTCGCGCTCCGGAAAGGACCGACCTGTCATCCGATAATAGCGACTTAACGCCCGTAACTTTTGACGTAACATATCAATCGCCAGATCAGGGGATTGAGCGACAACATCCAGCTCAGGAATTGACGAAAATACCGCCCTGTATTGGCCATCACTGGCATTTACGGCAATATGGTTCCCGTTATGATGTAACTCTCCCGTTAGTTCGAGTGTGTCGGCAGCAAGTTTTATAGGGACGCACTCGATCCAGTACCCGTTCTGAGGCATTGGTATCTCTCCCACTTTTTTTATTGTTTGAATATAAGAATTTATACCATAGTTTCTGTGCGTTTGCAAAATAATGAGAACGATTCGTATCGTAATTACCAGAACATAATTTTTTGAATCGAGTCTCTTTCTATTTTCGCAACCACAAGAATCTCGTATTATCTGAAAAAATAATTTCTATTAGAAAATTGAAATTTAATTAGGAGAATTTTGACCGTGTCCTACGACGAAAACAACATTTTTGCAAAAATCTTACGCGGAGAGATCCCATGCGACAAATTGCACGACGATCAATACGCTTTAGCCTTTAGGGATATAGCCCCAAAGGCACCAACACATATATTGGTCATTCCGAAAGGGGCCTATAAAGACATTGTAGATTTCAGCGCAAACGCCACGGCTGAGGAGATAGATGGCTTCTTTAAGGCGGTGGCCAAGATCGCTCAAGAACATCACCTTGTTGAAGCAGGCTTTAGATCAATTGCCAACACTGGCCTGAATGGTGGACAAGAAGTCCCGCATTTCCACATCCATTTACTGGGTGGAAAGAAACTGGGAGCCATGATTGGGTCTTAAAGGGAATTAATGCCCGAGACGACGGGACAGAGGGAAGGAGATTACGTTTTCTCCTTTCAGAATTTCGGAAGCGGAAACTGTATCTTGTGTTAAACCTGCATCATAATCGAAGAGATCTTCCTCAACATCCATGGCTTCAAAATGAGCTGCCGTTTGGTCACAGAAGATTAGAGCTATTTCGCGGAAAGCCTGAGAGCATCCCGGAATATCAGCAGCCATGGAAAATAACTCAGAAAAACTCTCAAGATCCTCTTGCATATAAACAGCAAATCCTGAGCACGTCGGACGCATGGATTTCTTTATACCTGCTAGAAAACGTGGCGCATAATCATCAAAGGCACCATCAGACTGCAAAGACAAAGAAACTTTCAAGGCCTCGTCTACAGTATAATCAAGGGCCATATAACGCGCGACACAAGCCGCCGTAAGCAAACATTTTTCGGGAGACATCTCGGAAAGAGAAATTTCAAGAGCATAAGCTTCATCATCATCCAGAGCGGTTCCGCGATCAAGCATCTGGGCAACTGCCTGTGGCACCTCGAGAGAGAGGTGCAAGCGAATAATATCTCGGTCTGAAATCATCGAACTCATACCGCCCAGTTAACGCTTGAGCAGTAAAAAAACAGTTAACCAAAACGGCTAGATTACAAATTATTGATGATCCTTAAGAACAGCACCCATCAGATACAAGGACCCTGTTACCAGAATACGGCACGGTCCATTGGAACGTCTGATGATCTGTTCGATAGCTTTTTGCAAATCCTGAACAGCATAAATTGAGGACCCCTTCTCGGAACATCCCTCTTGCAGAATACCCGCCAACTCTTCAGCCTCAAGTGTCAGGGGCTGATCGGGAATAGACAGACAGGCTGTACTACTTGCAAATGGTGAGAGCGGTTCATAAAACTCTAGAGGATTTTTGGTATTTAACATCCCAAGAATAAGATGCAGTTCAAGATCGCCACTCTCGCCCCATTTTTGAGCCTGTCGTGCAAGGACCTGCCCACAACTGTCATTATGACCTCCATCTATCCATAGTTCATAGCCGAATGGCAGAAGGTTGATAAATGGTCCGCGCTCTATCTTTTGTAATCGTGCAGGCCATCTGGCATGGGTTAGTCCATATTCGATGTCCGATAATTTGATTGGCTCTATAAAATCATCTGTAATTTGTAAAGCCGCCACGGCAGCAGTAGCTGCATTTTGAATCTGGTGACTTCCAACTAGGTTAGGTAGGGGCAATTCGAACAGATTATCTTCAAGATGAACAATCATACTTTCAGGCAATAAATCAAAAGACCATTCTTTTCCGAACATCAGCATAGGTGCAAATTTTTCCGAAGCAATCTGTTCAAAAACAGGAAGAACCTCTCCATGAAGTTGAGGACTAACTATACAAGGACAATGCGGCTTGATAATCCCGCCTTTTTCAAAAGCGATTTGTTCAAATTCTGTGCCTAGAAATTTTGTATGATCCCGCGAGATAACGGAAATGACACTCAAAAGCGGATCGGGAATTACGTTTGTTGCATCAAAACGCCCCCCCATCCCAACCTCGAGTAAAACGACATCTGCCGGATTGCGCGAAAAGGCCAAAAAGCCAGCCGCTGTAATCAGTTCGAAAGACGTCGTTTCTTGACCATCATTGACAGCTTCAACTTCGTCAAATAATGCCACAATCTCTTCAGTTTCCATCTCGTGTCCGGAAACCACTAACCGCTCATTAAATCGCACGAGATGCGGCGAGGTCATGATATGGCATGTCAGGCCCGCATGTTCAAAGATTGCACGCAAATAAGCGACAATGGAACCTTTACCATTCGTACCGGCCACATGGATAACAGGAGGCATAGAAAGATGCGGATTACCGAGATCATTCAGCAAGCGCAAAGTACGACCAAGCCCAGGATCAATCCCCCGAGGATAATACCCGGTCAATCGATCCAATAAGGCTTGGAGTCGCGGATCAGGATCAAAATGATCCGGCATAATCCGCTCTGGAGCAAGATTACGAGCTAACGGCACGGCGCTCTTCGGCAGAAACAGCCCCCTCCTCATTTGCAGGAGACAATTTGTTTAAATCTATCTGCGCCTGATTAATAGTCGCATGCGCCCCTGCAATACCCGCAGAAGCAACTTTTGCAGCCAATACTTCGCTATTTGATGCCTTACCGGATTTACCGTTGCCGCGGCTTGGGCCTGATCCTGTTGGAGCTTCGACCTGACGACGCATCAAAAGTGATAACAGACGAGACAATGTTTCATGCAAGTCCTTGCGTTCAACGACTAAGTCAACCATACCGTGATCACGGCAATATTCCGCGGTTTGGAAGCCGGCTGGAAGTTGCTCGCGAATGGTTTCTTCAATCACGCGTTTACCGGCAAACCCAATCATGCATCCCGGCTCAGCCAAGTGTAAATCGCCTAGCATGGCAAACGAAGCACTGACACCACCCGTGGTCGGATCCGTCAACAGAACGAAATAAGGAAGACCCGCATCCTTGACCATCTGCACAGCAATCACTGTACGCGGCAACTGGATCAGAGAAATCATCCCTTCTTGCATACGTGCACCACCCGATGCAGGGACTGCAATCAAGGCGGCATTTTTCTGAACAGCAGTCTCGGCGGCACGGACAAGACCTTCGCCGACAGCTGCGCCCATTGATCCACCCATAAAGGCAAAATTAAAGGCAGCAACAACAGTCGGGTTCCCGCCGATTTTACCAAGAGCCACAATAATAGCATCCTTCTCGCCTGTCTTGGACTGGGCATCCTTCAAACGATCGACATATTTCTTTTTGTCTTTGAACTTCAGCGGATCTTGAGGAACGCTCGGCACATCAATGCGCTCAAACTTACCTTCGTCAAACATCAGCTCAAGACGTTCGGCAACAGAGATCTTCATATGGTGTCCGCAGTGGGTGCACACATTCATATTCTCAGCCAAATCACGGTGGAACAGCATTCCCTCGCAAGACGGACATTTCTGCCACAGATTTTCAGGCACGTCCTTTTGGCCCACGATGGAGCGGATTTTCGGACGGATAAAATTCGAAAGCCAATTCATTTGTTTTCCTTGCTATAATTAAGTTGGCGTCAAACGCGCACTATAGCGGAAAATAATCATAGAACTCAAGAGTCAGTCTATTAGCTTAAAATATTACGGAAAGCGGTGTAAGATTCACGGAGATGCCTTGGCTCTGCGGGATCAAAATTCTCCACCCGAACCATATAATCTACACAATCTGCGAGTGTCGGAAGCTGGCCAGGTTTTGTATATTTACTCCAAAGAACCTGCAAGAATGTCTCTTCGCCATTTTCAATCACGCCTGAAGTATAGCGGATACTTGAGGCCTTCAGCAGCTCACCATCTCTGGAGTAGGCTGCAATTCCAACACAATTTTCAGGGGGAATGCCTTGCGCCAAAGAATCGAAATACTCTGCACGGGCAACCTCTGCAAGCTGCTCAAATTTTTCAGTTAGGGTTGGGTCTTGATCTCCGGTCATGGGGGGATAATGGCATAAATTTCAGGAAAAAGAAAGAATTATGTATAAAAGACTGATTTTATTCGCCCGCCCCTTGAGATTGAAACCCCCAAATGCTAGTTCTTTGAAAAACATACACTCAGAGGACAAAGATGATACGTCTTGTAATTCTAGCCTTCCTTATTCCGGCTATATCCCTTCTGACCGCCTGTAGCGGCGGAGAAGCCAAATACCCAACCGGTGCTGAAAGAACATCAACCGGCGCAAACAATATCTATGACGAAGCCCCGAGCATTTTCGGAGACGGTGGCCTTGATCTTTTCGGGAAAAAGAAAGACTCTGGCCCGGGAGATAACGGAATCTCCGTAAACGGCTATTTGTGGAGAGCGGCCCTAGATACGGTTTCTTTCATGCCTTTAGCCTCTGCTGACCCTTTCGGCGGCACAATCATTACCGATTGGTATTCCGATGCGAACACCCCTGACGAGCGCACAAAGCTGAATGTGTTCATTCTCGACCGCCAACTGAAAGCCGATGCAATCTCCGTCAAAGTCTTCCGTCAGATCAAATCTATGGGAGCATGGAAAGATGCCCCTGTCGCCGCAGACACAGGCCGCAAAATGGAAGATGCTATTCTGGTCCGCGCACGCGAAATGCGCCTGGCCCAAGAGCAATAAGAAACAACGGATGAAGAAAATTTAAGGGGCCGATTGGCCCCTTTTTAATTGGCAATTATTTAGACGTCACAGCATAAAGCGCAATCGCAGCAGCATTCGAGACGTTGAGACTGGATAACGCCCCGTAGGTCGGTAATTTGACCAACAAATCACATTTATCTTTAACCAAAGGGCGCAATCCCGGCCCTTCAGCCCCCATCACCAACACAGTCTTATTGTAAGACGGCGCAGTGGCAATCGTATCGCCACGCTCATCCATCGCTAGTGCAAAGAACCCGTGTTCTTGCATCGTTGTAATAGCACGCACAAGATTAGTCTCATAAACAACAGGAATATGCTCAACAGCACCACTGGCGATTTTAGCAATCAACCCGTTAATCTCAGGCGCATGACGGCTTTGGACCACAATAGCATCCGCCCCGAACGCGCAGGCCGAACGGATAATCGCCCCCATATTATGAGGGTCGGTCACTTGATCGAGCAACAGGATAACTGATTTTTCCTTGTTCGCGACACGGTTCATCACATCAGGCAGGAAAACATCCTGCAACGGATCGCAATCCAACCCAATTCCTTGGTGAACTGTCCCTTTTGGCAAGGCACGGTCAAATTCCTCTTTTTCCAAAAGGATAATATCAGGCAGATCACGTCTGTCCTGCAAAGCTCTTTGAACGATATCAACGGCCTCATTTTCGCTCTGCTCGGTCGCATAGATGTGATGAATCGTGCGCTCCATATTCAAAAGAGCCGCTTCAACCGCATGCGTCCCGAATACTCCGATACGAATACGAGGGCGTCCGCCTTGGTCTTGGTGAGCATTTCTGCGGAAATTATCAGGTTTTGGCCCGTTCCCAGCCCCCTGACGGGTGGGAGGACGACGATCAGGCGCGTTCTTCTTTGACCGCGGCCCATCACCATGTCGGGTCTTGTTTCCGTGCGAATGTTCGGATGAAAACCCTTTTCTGGAAGATTTTCCGCCTTTACTTGAAGAATTTTTCATTTTTTACCGTCTTTGCTCTTGACTTTAGGGCCAAATTTTCATTTCTTCTGTTCTCGCAATTCTGTAACTCTTTTCGAACAGAAAAGACAGCAGAAAAACGAATATCTAAATACACCCGATGGAAGGGTGGCCGAGTGGTTAATGGCACCAGACTGTAAATCTGGCCTCTTACGAGTACACAGGTTCAAATCCTGTCCCTTCCACCATTTAACAAAAGACCGCCTCACGGCGGTTTTTTTGTTAAATAACGATAGCATTTGAACCGTTAAAGGTTTACGAGATAGTTAACCCCTACTGCCCGATCCTGTCGCGCTTTTTAGAAAAATCAAAGACTGGAGCATCCAGAGATTTTTCCTCTGCTTTGACCATAACGACAATCTGTCCGTAAATATCAACCTGCCCGTCATGGCGAATAAATGTACGTTCCGTATGAAGAGTTCTCAGCCCCACAGTCGCTGCACACGCCTCAATATAGGACGCGCTATGGGCATAGCGGTGATCCCCGCCAAGCATGTAAGTCCCGCTCTCTAATATCTGTGTTGAAAACGCAAAGAGCCCGTTAGCTGATAAACGCTGCGCCAATGCTGCAAACAATGTCTCTAAAGCCCCCATATAGACCAGAACATCAGCGGCAATAATCATGTCGTATTTTTTATCCTGCCGCGTAAGGAACGCCACAGCTTCATCATGTTCTGTATGATGGTAAATTTTCTTGTTGGCAGCTTGCACCAACATTCCCGCCGACATATCAACGCCCTCTAACCAAGAAGCACGCTTGGAAAAAGCCTCGCCGACGAGGCCTGTCCCGCACCCGAGATCAAGAATTACTTCTGCAGTGTCTGGTGTATAAGGTCGGATTTTCTCAACGGCCGCAGCAATTTCCCATGGCGTCCGATACCCGAGATTTTCCAACAAAGATTTGTCAAACCGATCGGCATAATCATCAAACAATGCCTCAACATACCCTGACGGCAACGTTTGAGGACGTGGCGAAGCCCCTAAAAGGGAGAGTTTGATAATAGCCCCGAGCTTATCATCGGGGTCGAGGGTGAGGCAGGTCGAAAAGGCTTTCAAAGCTTCATCTCGCCGCTCCGAAATCATATATAACTCACCTAAGCGGAAATGCAGGACAACCCAATCAGGAACAAGATCAATTGTCTGTTCCAAAAGCTCGATAGCTTCTATAACCTCTCCACGTTCGGAGAAGTGCTGCGCCATTTCATAACGGCGATCTGCGATAACATTTCCTGAAGATTCTTGCGACATTTCATCCACTATTGAAGCAGCGAAATATGGCTCAGATTTAAAAAAAACGCCACTAAAATAAGTTAGAATATCGCCTATTCGATAACCTTCTTAACGAACTCGGACTTCAACCCCATGGCCCCGATACCGGGTATTTTACAGTCAATATCATGGTCGCCTGCAACCAAACGGATATTCTTAACCTTGGTTCCAACCTTCACAACGCTGGAAGATCCTTTGACTTTCAAGTCCTTAATGACTGTAACGGTATCCCCGTCTTGCAAAGGCGTTCCATTGGCATCCTTTACGACCAGCGTCTCTTCCTGATCTGCCGCGGTCACATCCGCAGCCGACCAAATATGTCCGCATTCCATACATGTAACCTGCCCCTCATTTTCAAAAACATAATCAGCCCCACACTCGGGACAAAGTAAACCGTTAGACATTCTACTTCCTTTCAAATTATAGGGCTGTTTAACATGTAAGACTTCTTCATGCAAAATGACAAATTGACCATCCCGCACGGCCAAAGGACTGCTTTTCCTTTGAAATCATTCAGGAACGCAGATATAGTCCTGCACATAGAGGCTTTCATGTCTAATTCATTTATTAATCTCACCTATGATGACATTCTGACCGCAGATACAAATTACTATCGCGAGACCTCGGAAAACAGTGAACAAACATCACTGATTGGGAACAAGACTTTCGAGGTTGCAATCGTCGGGGGTGGCCTTTCAGGATTGGCCACGGCCAAATTCTTAGCGGACTTGGGTCAAAAAGATATAGCCATCATTGAACAGCATCACGTTGGATGGGGCGCATCAGGGCGCAACGGTGGAGAAGTCATTCCGGGAACTATGGTTGCCGTCAAAAGAATTGCCAGAACCTACGGCCTGAATCGGGCAAAAGAACTATACGATCTTTCGGCCTTAGGCGTTGATTTAGTTATATCAACAGCCCAAGCTTTAGGCATCGAATGCGATATAAAACAAGGATATTTATCCGTTATCGAACCACACGGATTTTCTCAAGATTATCTGAAAAAAGAAATTGAGACATTAGAAAAGATCGGAAATCCCGCCACCATTAAAAATGCAGATGACGTGCAGGCAATGCTCGGCTCGTATGAAGGAAGATATGAAGGCGGAATTTATTACGAGAAAGGCTATCACTTTCATCCATTAAAATATCTTTATGGATTAAAGAAGCACTTAGTCAAAAATGGGGTTTCGATTTTCGAAAAAACGCCCTGTATCCATTTTGAAGAGAAAAAAGACAACATCACAGTTAAAACCCCGCAAGGTACAATTACTGCAAAAAAGATCATTTTTTGCGGGGATTCGTATCTGGGAACACTGGTTCCTTTTCTAAGACGAAAATATGTTTTGATCCGGAATGCAATTATTGCAACAGAACCCATAGCAGAAGAAATCAAACTTCTTCCTTCGGATGTCTGCGTCAGTGAACTAACAGGAAAACTGCTCTTCTACCGCAAAACAGTTGATAACCGCCTCTTGCTTGGCGGCGGCGATAACATCGGACATCATGACGATCTGATGCGCAACAAAGAACAAACCAAAGATTTGTGCCAAAAGGCAATCAACACCCTTTTCCCGCAAATTAAAGACGCAGAAATCACCCATGTCTGGGGTGGCTATATCGGGGTTACCCCGAACTACCTTCCCTATGTCGGATCACAGAATGGACGAATATACTACATGGGTGGATACTCAGGACATGGGGTGAACCTTACCCATATCATGGGAAAGTTAGTCGCCCATGCCGTGCATGAAGGTCATGCGGGAACAAATTCCGCATTTGATCAGATCAAACATTTCCCACTTCCAGGAACAGGACGTTTGGACGCTTATCTCGCGCGCATCGGCATGGCGCTGGAAACGATCCGTGAAAGGATCGGCTAACCTGACTAGGGAAACATACATAGTATCTTTTGTATCCCTATATTGTTTTATGTACGAACAAACCCCATATCCTTTGTATGAAAGAACAAACAAATATATTGCAACCAACATACTTCATTCCTCACGGGGGAGGTCCATGCTTTTTCATGGAATGGGATCCGGTTGATGAATGGGATAAAACAGCCGCCTTCCTGAAGTCCATCCCCGCGCAGCTTCCCGAAAAACCGAGAGCTATACTTCTCATTTCCTCTCACTGGGAAGAAAATGAGTTCACAATTCTCGGGAAAGAAAGCCCCGATTTGCTGTTTGATTATCAAGGCTTTCCTGATCACACCTATCAATTGAAATATAATGCCAAGAACCCGAAATGGCTCATCGAGCGAGTTATAGAGTTGGGAGCAAATGCTGGCATAAATATCCCGATTGATAAAAACAGAGACTATGATCATGGGGTCTTTATTCCGCTAAAGGTTGCTTTCCCAGATGCGGATATTCCCGTTGCTCAACTCTCATTAAAGAGGAATTTGAACCCCAAAGACCATCTTAATATTGGCAAAGTCCTCGCACCACTCAGAGCAGAAAACGTCCTGATTATCGGAAGCGGCATGAGTTACCACAACATGCGCGTCCTCATGTCCCGTGGTCGTTCTGAAAATCTGTCCAAAGACTTTAATAAGTGGCTCGTTGAAGCAATCACGTCAACTTCGGTAAGTGATAGACAAACTGCACTAGAGAATTGGCAACTCGCGCCGGGTGCTAGAAATGCACATCCGCGTGAAGAGCATTTCATTTCTTTGATGGTAGCCGCAGGAGCAGCTGGCAGCGATCGGGGACAACATGTATTCGAGGATACGGTGATGGGAAGCAAAATCTCGGCCTTTCGGTTTGGATAAACAAAGGGCGGTCTTTCCAAAAGAAAAACCCCCGTTGAAACGGGGGTTTTGAAATTCTTATTTAAGCTCTATTTCTTGAACAGATGCTCAACTCCGGCACGTTCTTCACGAAGTTCTTTCTCGGTTGCATCCATACGCGCACGGGAGAATTCATTAATTTCAAGACCTTGGACAATGGTGTACGCGCCATCTTTACAAGTGACCGGATAGCCATAAATAACTCCGGGCTCAATGCCATATGACCCGTCAGAAGGAATAGCCATAGAGACCCAATCCCCATCAGCAGTCCCCAGCGCCCAAGAACGCATATGGTCAATTGCCGCACAAGCAGCAGACGCTGCTGAAGAAGCGCCGCGTGCCTTAATAATAGCGGCACCGCGTTGCTGAACATTAGGAATAAACTCACCCTCGTACCAAGCCTGATCAACCAAAGACATAGCAGCTTTGCCGCCCACTGTGACTTGGTGCAGATCAGGATATTGTGTAGAGCTGTGATTTCCCCAAATGGTCATACGCTTAATGTCAGTTGTATGAGAGCCTGTTTTATCAGCTAATTGAGACAAAGCACGGGAATGATCCAAACGGACCATAGCTGTAAAGCACTTCGGATCAAGATCAGGAGCATTTTGTTGTGCAATCAAAGCATTTGTATTGGCAGGGTTACCGACAACCAAAACTTTAACATCACGCTTGGCATGGTCGTTCAATGCCTTACCCTGAGGGGCAAAAATTGCGCCGTTAGCTTCCAGCAAATCCTTACGCTCCATGCCTGGCCCACGAGGACGAGCCCCAACCAAAAGCGCATAATCAACATCTTTGAACGCAACATTTGCATCATCGGTTGTAACGACACCTTGGAGCAAAGGAAAGGCGCAATCTTTTAACTCCATAACAACACCTTCTAAAGCGCCGAGAGCCGGAGTGATCTCCAAAAGATGTAGAATAACAGGTTGGTCTTTCCCCAACATTTCACCGGAAGCAATACGGAATAACAGGGCGTAACCAATCTGGCCTGCGGCCCCCGTAACAGCAACACGAACTGGAGGTTTCATTTTAATAGTCCTTTCTATAGTCAAAAAACTCTGGCACTTCCCGACACAGATAGCGGGATATTATTGAGCAGAAGGCTCAGCTGGGGCTTCAACAGGGGCATCCGCACTTGGAACAACCGTAAAGCAATTCTCGCTAACGGTAAGCTGATCGTCACTATTGCGGCTTTTCAAAGTCAAACCTTCCCAGTAAATATCATTCGGGTCAATTCGTGGCGAAAGAACAATAAAGTTGATTGTCTTATCGTCCCACAGTCCCGGATAATCCGCAGGGATTTGAAGGGAAGAAACAACAGCGCCGGTACAATCAACCGTCACCTGATCTTGTCCCCATCCATCTTCGAGAACGAGAATAGAGCGCCCAGGTCCCAAGGCAATTGTATCATTACCCGATCCGCCGTTTACAATGCGATTGCCATAGGTATCTGTAATCTTGTCATCACCGGGACCGCCGAGAATAAGACGATCACCGCCACCGATACCACGGTTAAGCGAATCACACTCGATAACGTTATCATCTTCACTTCCGATCAATGTCTCTGTTCCGCTTGTTTCATGACGGCAAGAAATGTTTTTCTTGTTGGCCTCAGCAGAGACAACAGCCGTTGAGGAGAACTTCAAAGGGCCATAAGCACGAATACCGCTGACATTATCTGGCGCCGTCAGGAAGTGGGTCGGCAATTGTCCGGACAAGAAATACGCATTCAGAGTTGATAATGTTGAAGATGCTTGTGCAGGCAAAGAGCTCTCATAAGCCTGATAGGAATCCATTGCATTCTGAATGATTTGCAAAGCAGCATCACGTTGACTTTGCTGTTCGGGTGTCAGGATCGTTTGAGCCAAGCGTTTTTGCTCTTCAACCAATTCAGGAGGAAGTACAGGCTCTTTAAAGGTGAATTCATAAGGCTGATCAGGACTGAATGAAATCAACTTGTAAGCAGCATAGGCGGCAACAAGGACAAAAAGGAAAGTAAGAAGGTAAATCGTTTGTTTCATAGTAAAACATCCGGAAGGGAAGGCTGAACAAAAAGGCCTGCACAGTGTAGACCAATTTGCGAAAGGACGCCATGCCTGATTTTCAGAAATAAAAAGCTGCACGGGAAAGGTGACAAGACAATCCTCACACCGTCAAAGAGGAGGAGTTATCCCTTACTTGGTGCTGCAGCCACCTGATTACGACCGTTATGCTTGGCTGTATAAAGCGCTTCATCTGCACGGGAAATCAAAAGCTCCGCCGTCTTCTCACCAGCAAATTCGGCGACCCCGACAGATAACGTAATCCGCCCGAGCACCTTACCTGTACTGCGGTTAATAACATCTTTTCCGGCCACGGCTTTACGTAACGCGTTACCAACAATAACAGCACCAGACAAATCAGTATCGGGAAGAATAATAGAGAACTCTTCACCGCCATAACGGGCGGCAACATCTTTCCCTTTCAGACCGTCCTTCAAGGTACGGGCAACAAGGCGCAAAACCTGATCCCCGACTTGGTGCCCGAAATTATCGTTAAAGCTTTTGAAATAATCAATATCCAGCATCAGGATGCTAAAGACACCGCGGCGATCTGCATAATCACGAATAACACGGTCCATCTCGCCATCAAAACATTTTCGGTTGGCAAGACCTGTCAACCCATCCGTCATAGCCTCACGGCGGACATGCTCAAGATCGCGCTTCAGTTCTTCCATGATCTGGCTGGATTCGCGCAGCATCTCTTCAAGACGCATATTCTGTTCAATCATGCTGGCCGTGCTTTCGGAAGCAACAGAAACAGCCTTTTTCAAATCATCTTGAGACTTTGCAACCCCGATTTGGCGAGTAACAGTTTCCAAAGTCGAACCATAGCTTTTGGTCGCATTTTTAACGCCTTCAACCATTCCGGAAACGTTATGGATAGCATTCTGGACTTGATCGCCTGCATTACGAACTGCTTCCTCGTTACGCAAGTCGCTCAGAAAACGGTTATAAATTTCACCGCACACATAATCATTGATTGTCTGACCGGATTCAACAATACCGTCGATAACCCGCACGACTTCTGGAACAGAGCGGGAATAATATACATACCAGAGTTCATAATTTTCAGGAGTAGGAACGAGTTCTTCTTGGGCAATGCGATCCAAAGCCTTACCGGAAACTATTTGCGATTGCTCGCGCTCTTTTTCATTAACAAAACTCACTGTTTGCCCCTAAAACACTACAAAAGACGGCTTTAATCTAACGGAGATATTCCGCAAAACAACATACACGCCCCAAACTATAAGTTAAACCCCTTAATAAGGAGTTTATCCCCGTTTATATTTTGTCGCTTTTGATAGGTTCTGTACTTGGCTCCGCACGAGAAAGAATATCCATAATTTCCTCAATGGAGTTGGCGACAACAAACGTATCAAGATGGTCTTTGCGTACAAACTTTTTATCAGCCATATGCTGGATCATATCGAGCATTGGCGTCCAGTAACCGTCAAGATTTGCGATAATAACGGGCTTGTCATGAATCCCAAGATATTTCCAAGTCAGAATCTCGAAGGTCTCATCCAAAGTCCCCAGACCGCCCGGCAAAACAATAAAAGCATCCGCACGTTCTGCCATCATCGCTTTACGCACATGCATGCTTGGAACAACGTGCAATTCGGTAACTTCATCGTGACGCGCTTCCAATTTCAAAATGCTATCAGGAATAATCCCTATAACATTCCCGCCAGCAGACATGCAGGAATTGGCAACTTTGCCCATCAAGCCTGGATTTCCGCCGCCATACACCAGCGTAATCCCTGCCTTTGCAAGAGATTGACCCAATTGCTCGGTTGGTGCATCAAAAATGGGATCTGAAATGGTGGAAGATCCACAATAAACGCATACTGATTTGATATCACTCATAAAAAAACTCTTCATAAAATATAATTATAACAGATGGCCTCAGTCTAAAGGCAGCGATACAGACACTCGAAAGGAAATTCGAAAAGACTTGCATCGAACGCCAATTCATTACAGAATCCGCCCCAGAAACGCAACTGCAAAGACAAGAATTGGCCTTTTTGCATCGCACAGATTATATGATATAGCCATATATGCCTGAGGAACCTGAAATCCAGCTCCCCCATAATTTGAGGCAACAAACATATTAACGAATACCAAAACCAATAAATTGAGATAGTAACCGAGATAAAATATGACGAATGAAGCTGTAGAAAAAACCATTTTTGATTTGAAAGAGACCATTTGCCAAACCCTCCTGACCCCGACCAATAAAGCAGGATGGCCGTTTATTATCGGATTTGCTCTGGTTTCTGTGATCATGGCCATGGTCAGTAGTTTTCTTGGCTTTGTAGGCCTCGTCTTGACTTTATGGTGTGTCTATTTCTTCCGTGACCCTGTTCGGATGGTCCCACAAAAAACAGGCCTGATTATATCCCCCGCAGATGGAAAAGTCACAGCCGTGACACCAAACGTGCAATTGCCCGCCGAACTCAGAACTCTAAATGAAGCGGAGACATCCGAAGAAACAAATCTGGGCGAAGAACCCCAAGGCGCATTTACCCGCATAAGCATTTTCTTGAGCGTATTCGATGTTCACGTCAATAGAAACCCGGGATCAGGTCTCGTAAAAAAAGTCGTCTACCGTCCTGGAGAATTCCTGAATGCAGGAAGCGAACGTGCCAGCATTGAAAATGAACGTTCTTCTGTATTGATGGAAACGGACAGTGGTAAACAAATTGCATACGTACAAATCGCAGGCCTAATCGCACGCCGCATTATCAACGAATTGAAAGAAGGAGACGAAGTCGTCGCCGGAAACAGATTTGGATTAATTCGCTTCGGATCCAGAATGGATATTTATATCCCGTCAGAAGCCGCTCCTTGCGTAGCCGTAGGACAGCGCGCCATAGGTGGAGAAACAATCCTTGCCGATCTGGGTATCAGTGGCGAGGCCATCACAGCCAGCCCTCTCTAAGTATCTAGATGAGGTTGATTAACGAAAGTCTTTTACAATGTCTCTCAAACTCGCAGATCAGAATCCCGAACCTTCTCAGAATGCACATGAGCAGATGAACGGGAAGCAAATCAGCATTACCAAGATGGTTCCGAGTTTAATCACTCTAATGGCGCTGATTGCGGGCATGACCAGCATTCAAAAAGCCATTGCTGGCGACTATGAAATCGCAATTATGATGCTCTTGGCGGCAGCACTCTTTGATGTTCTGGATGGTGCTGTTGCACGCGTCCTGAAAGCCCAAAGTGAATTCGGCGCACAACTGGATTCTCTTTCCGATTTTCTGGCATTCGGTGTTGCTCCTGCGATGATCCTGCACGAATGGACAATGGTTGATGCAGGCAAACTGGGCTGGATTGCTTCCATTGTATTCCCTGTAGCTGCAGCCCTTCGCTTGGCGCGTTTTAATGTCGCCTCAGGAGATACTGCATCCTTACCGATCTGGAAAAAAAGATATTTTACTGGCGTTCCCACTCCCGCAGGAGCGATCCTTGCACTCGCCCCGCTCTATATCTGGTTTCTCTCTCCGGAAACCTTCGGAGAATTCAAAGTCGCAACACCTTTGATCGCAGTCTGGGTTGTCTTGATTGCAGCTCTGATGGTTAGTCGTATCCCAACTGTCTCTCTCAAATATTTGAAACTCCCTGATCGTATGGCAGTTCCACTTATGGCGGCGATCTGTCTCGTAATTGCCGCGATGATTCATGCCCCATGGGTAACTCTCACCTTGCTAACGGCAGTTTATCTCATTTCAATTCCGCTTGCGTTTAATCACTACCGGAAACTTGAAAAACAGCACGAGAAACAAACCGAAGATTTGTCATCATTGGCATTCGGAATAGACGAAATCAATCTGGATATATCTAACGAAGAGGAATAAGCATGATCGGACCTTCGATAGCTTCCTTAAGCGAACCTCTTGCAGCAAAATTAGCAAAAAAACTAGAGACCAAAGGCATTAACTCTGCCTTGCTAAAAATTCTCCTGATAGTAACGGGCCTCGCAACAATCGTTCTGTTCGGTCTACAGTTTTTCTGGGGCGGATTAACGGCGTATCTTGTACATCGTCTTTTGTGCCAAATGGCATCCTCCTCATCACCTACACCTGAAAAATCAACACTATTCCGGGATTATTTCTTTCTGAGCGCGTCAATGATAGGTATGCTCTGGACAGGAACCGGTTTCGGAATTGCAATTGCATTTTTATTTTGGGGTCTTCTCCTGAATACGCTCGCCACAATTTCCTTTAATCCGAAAATCAAGATCATTAATCTCTTCGAACTTTCGCTCATCATGCTGGCGATGGCTGCAATGCCGGAATATATCCCGGCTATCGCCATACTAGGCGGTGTCGCATGCCTGATTGGCGCTGCGGCGTCATTCATCATCGGATACAAAAAGCTGGAAACACAGAGAGACTAGGGATTACCCCATAGCTGGAGCACCGAAAGTTGGTGTCTTGGCGGCAACCCAGCCGGGTTTATCTATATCGAGTTTAGGTTTACCCATTTCATCCGGCTTGCCATCTGGGCCTGCCGTAATACCCCACTCGTTCTGTGCAAAACGTACAGCAGTACCTGCCTGATCCATAAGACGCTTTTCCTCCTGTCCAACAGAGGAAATCTGCTGACGGATTTCGTCCTCACCCATGCGATCTATAGCATCCCTTGCCATAAGTTGTTGGGCAGGATTTGGAGCTGGCCCACTTTGTTGTGGCCCCTGCTTGGACGCGGCATATCCTGTATTCAACAAACCACCGGAATAAGTATCACCGGAAATATCAGTATAGTTATACCCACCGTCCTTATTTCTGGACAAAGGACTTGAAAATTCTGATTTACCGCCATCAATCGCAGCATGTCCGATACCGGCATGACCACCGACACCTGATCTCAAAGCATCAAACGCCATGTAAGCAGCACCCGCAACAGGGTTAACCGCCGTTAAGGCCAAACCAATACCTGCAGAGATTGCCATGGATCTCATACCCAGACCACTGGAGCCGCCAATAGATGACGGTGTATTCATGACGTTGCCTTCAAGCTGATCTGCCAACGCAGATTTAGCATCACGAATAGCTTCTAAACCTTGTTTTGATTGATCTAGTGCACCAATAACACAATTGGCTTTTTGTCCGACTGACATGGAGCTGGTCACAGAGTTAGACAAGCAGAAATTGGCAGTAAGATTCTGCCCTGCAATTTCTCTAATCGCACCTTGAGACGAATTAAACATCACCACACTCCTATACCACAATCCTACACGCCAGCCATTAACGGATTATGAATATACTTATCATTATATAAATTTTTCTGGTAAATAGCTAGAAAATCGGATGAAAAGGCGAACGGCCCTTGAAGACTGGGCTTTGCACAGGTAAAGTGTGCCCATGAATTCGTCCGGTTCACCCAAACCCTCTTTTTTTCAAAAAATCTTTGGAAATCCGCAACTTAGTGCGGAAAAAGACCGTTTGGAGGCCTTTCTGGCAGCCTTTCCGGGCGAATATTGCGGATTCAACCCGGACGGGTCACTCGCTTACTCCAAGGGGTTCCTGAATCTGCTCAATCTCGAACAAATCAAAACCTTCAGCGATATTCAGCACGCCCTGAGACCAGGGGACTCGGCAGCTCTTGAAACCTGCATGATCCGGATGAAGGAAAACGGTCAAAAATTTATCCTGAAAGTTCAAACACAAACAGATAAGAAAATACTGCGTTTTACAGGTAGCACAGGGCATGCCCTGAACGGCTCAGACCAATATGATATTATCTGGGCCGAAGACGTAACGGTATCCGAACAGGATTTGGAAAAAAACCGTAGCTCTCGCCAAAGTCTGGAACATGAAATCCGGAAATTCCATACCCTTCTGGCAACCATGACCACTCCGCTTTGGATGCATACAGCAAACGGGGATATTGCATGGTGCAACGAAGCCTATGCAAAGATACTCAGCAAAACAACCGACGAGGTTTTGCAGGAAAAAATTGAGCTTCCGTTCACTACGCCAAAGAAAAAGGGTGGAAGTGGGCAATCCGTACGAAAACTTGTTGATATTGCCCTCACGACAGCAACACCGCAAAGCGAAGCTAAACATCTCGTATTCGGCGGAAATCGCCACATGATGCAAGTTGATCTGATTCCTCTCACCCATCTAGATTTGGTGATTGGTCAAGCACGCGACATTACCCGCGAAGAAGAAATTGAGCGGCGATCTGAACGGAATAGCACTGCCAACCGTGAATTAATGGAACAACTGAGGTCTGCAATTGCCATCTTCGATGGTGCACAAAAACTGGAGTTCTATAATTCGGCTTTTGCACAATTATGGCGCTTGGAAGGTGGCTGGCTGGATACAAAGCCCAAGCTAGGCGAAATCATGGAACGTCTTCGTGAAATCAGAAGGCTCCCTGAGCAAGCAGATTTTAGGCGATTTAAACAAAGTTGGCTGGACATGTTCACGGCAACACAAGGGCCGCATGAAGATATGCTTTATCTTCCGGATGGATCTGTATTGCGCTCACTCTTTATGCCTCATCCTTTGGGTGGACTCTTGATGACATTTGAGGATGTAACCAGTTCCCTAGAGCTTGAATCGTCCTACAACACCCTCATGGCTGTACAGAAAGAGACTCTAGACAACCTTGCTGAAGGCGTAGCGGTGTATGGAGAGCATGGTCGTCTGAAACTCTGGAACCCAGCCTATGCTCGCTTATGGGACTTAAATCCCGAAGACCTGGATGGTGGATTACACATATCCCAAATTTTAGACCGCTGCCGCAAATTCTATATCACTGACGACTGGACCGGTCTGAGAGATAAAATGATCTCCGAATTCTTTGAACGCTCGGACAAAGATGGTGAAATTATTCTAGCAGACAATAAAACCCTACACTATTCATCCATCTCGTTACCGGATGGTGGGCGCATGGTCACGTTTCAAGATGTAACCGATACCGTTAATATCGAGAAAGCCTTACGAGATAGAAACGCGGCACTCGAAGCAGCCGAACGCTTGAAACTCGACTTTATCGCCAATGTTTCCTATCAACTCCGCACACCGTTAAATGCGATCATCGGCTTTAATGAGATTCTAGATAAGCAATATTTCGGGCCGCTCAATGAACGGCAAAAAGAATATACAAAAGGCCTCTCGGAAGCATCCGAGCGTCTCTTGAACCTCATCAACGACATTCTGGATCTCTCAAGCCTTGAAGCCGGGTATCTCACACTCAATTATGAAGCGTTTGACATCTACCAAATGCTGCAAGGAATTTATGACCTAACCAGTGAATGGGCCAGAAGCCAGCAGATCGAGGTTCATCTCTCTTGCTCCGAAGAAATAGGATTTATTGATGCAGACGAACGCCGCATCAAACAAGTTCTGATTAACCTGATTAGAAATGCCATTTCCTTCACGCCGGCAGGTGGTCGTATCACACTAAGTGCAGAAAAAATCGGCAAAGATTTGGCCCTCTCAGTTATGGACACAGGCCCTGGCATCTCCGAAGAAGATCAGGCGCGGATTTTTAACCCGTTCGAAAAAACCACCACGCCGCGCGACGATGGAAACGGTGACCTGAAGGGTGGTGCAGGAATTGGCCTAACCTTGGTTAAAAATATTATTGATCTGCATAAAGGCCAACTCTTA
>QKCR01000091.1 GCA_003245575.1 Alphaproteobacteria bacterium
TTACCGTTGAGATCAGTAATCGTCCCGCCGTTAAGATCAAGAGGCGAAGAGAGTGTCACGCCATCCAAATCCAGATCCCCTGCCTGTGCAGAGTATGTGAAGGTAAGAGTAGATGTTCCTGTACCTGCGCTATAAGAAGCATAGCGTGTGACGCCCCCGACATTTATGGCTATGCGTGGCGTACCACTACCTGTATTCACATTGACGTCTTCGCTCATTGTAACAGTAAACGGAACTGACGTCCCCGCGAACGCGCTGGCGGAAGATAAGAAAAGTAGAAAGGGCGTGAGGAGAAATTTTTTCAAAATAGCTCCATTATTGCGTCAGGAGTTGAAGTTGTGTATCTGGCACACGAACAGGATAATATTTAATCTCGTTAACCCATCCGTATAATTTTGATGGCGTTCCACGGTTTGTCCCGATCGACAAGGAGTTGATAGGTGGGACGGAGATTGAAGTGTTCACGGCTCCGTTCGTGCCATCAATAGAACCTCTGACATTATTCACTTCATAAGCCATCGCACATTTGAACGGTGATCCGGGGGTGTATCCTGCTTGAGAGGCCCCATAAATGCCGACTCCACCAATAAAGATGTTTGTTGCTCGACTATCAGTGCTGGCATCATTAATAACGCATTCCACAGCATTATTGGCAGTCCCATCGTTCAATGCCACTGATCCCGGATAACCGCTTCCGCCAACATACGGAATAATTGCATTTGCAAAGAGAGTTCCTTTAGAACTACCGGTCCATGCTCCAGTTGGAATCGTAAAGTTATCTGCTGCGCGAGCGGCTGTAGATCCGGTTGTAGGAATATATGATGATGGAAATGGCGTTTTTTCTAATTGAGGAGCAGCAATCCTGAATGTCGCATTAACAGGCATGCCGCTGGTTATATTTGCACTCATAAATGGGCGGACATAAGAGGTGCTAGCATTCGACACGGTACCTGTTAGGCGCCATCTTGTGGTATGAAGAGCAGCACTTGTTGGAGAGATTGTTGTACTCGATCCGATCCCTCCTAAATATGACCCACCAGAGTTGTATATTTGAATTGCAATGAGAGGAAACGATATATTGGTCAAGCTTCCACCAGACAATTTGATATAAGATGTTAAGGACCATGTATCCCCATTTACAGAAGGCACGTCCAAATTTGAAGTAAAGAAAATAGCAATTGATCCTGTTGCTGTTGGCGTTCCGGAAACTTGGACATCAACATATTTCATGTTGTTTTCTGTACCTGTTCCGACGACGTCCAGAGTGAGGCCTGATACATTCTGTTTCCCCCATCCGGTTGGCAATACGCCAACAGATGCACCAACCATCTCGGAATTTTTGATCGTGTTCGTACGGCTTTGTTCAATAAGTATTCCTCTGGGAGTCAGCGCCACAGGATTATAGTCAATGCGCGGGACATCGTTTGACGCAACTTGTAAATCACCCGACGAGTCAAAATATGTCGCCGTAGAACTACGGGTAAAACTTCCACCTGTTGCAGTAATAAAAGAGGCAAGATCATTATAAGCAGTACCGTTTAGGGCATATCGCCCGTCGGCATCGGCTCTAAAATCCATAGAAAGAGAAGGGTAGTCTACTTTTATTCCTGAGGTGTTCGGAACAGAAAAAGTCAAATCTGTTTCCGGATTGCCATTCAGATCGGTAATAGCTCCCCCATTAAGCTCAACGGGTGATGAAAGTGTCACACCGTCCAAATCCAGATCCCCTGCTTGGGCAGAGTATGTGAAGGTAAGAGTAGATGTTCCTGTACCTGCGCTATAAGAAGCATAGCGTGTGATGCCCCCAACATTTATGGCTATGCGTGGCGTACCACTGCCCGTATTCACATTGACGGCTTCGCTCATTGTAACCGTAAACGGAACAGTTGTTGCTGCCCAACATAAGACAGGTAAAAGCGGGATCAAAAACGCACTAGAAAGGACAGTTATAAAACGGCTTTTATTCAAACTCATTCACCTTGAAATATGCACGTCGCAACTTTGGCGGGTGCAGGGAGATCATAGGCAAAAAAATGCCATTTTCCAAGAGAATGGGGCGAGGCATACACAACAGAAGTAAAGAAAAATTAGAAAAAAAGGGGATTATTGAGCTACCGGAAGCCCAAGGGAGAATGGGCGTACAGTGCAAACAGAGTTTTGACAAGATAAAGAAGGGGGAACAGCAGCTTCACATGTTCCCATCATATTATTTTGTTGGTTGAGCATACGGTCAAGCTTATTATAATGTTCTACTAATGCATCCAGACGGGCTTTATCTGTTACTTGTGTGGAATAAGACAGGTAAGAACGAAACCCTCCACACGGTTTATCACCATAACCAATCGTTTGACATTGATTATCACTCTCGCAACTCTGTGTGTTGCCTAGAATATTATGAATTTCTTTATCAAGCATTTCCATTTCATCTTTCGGCGACATCGCACGATCCGCTAAAGAAAAGCTTGGAATGAAGAATACCGTAAGAAAAATAAGGAGCGGGATAGATAAAAAGAGGGGAAAGATGCGCATGAAAATATCACCCTCTCGATAGATTAACTTTGCTCTGACTTAACAATCTCGGTCATGGTGATACCAAGGCGATCTTCGACCACGACAACTTCGCCCCGAGCGACGAGGCGGTTATTCACATAAATATCAATTGATTCGCCAACTTTACGATCCAGCTCAATCACGGCACCACGACCCAGTTTCAATAGCTGAGAGACTTTCATGGAGGAACGACCCAAAACAGCTGAAATCTGGACAGGAATATCATAAATGGCCGTGACATCACTTGCCATCGGCTCACCATAATCAAAAGGGTTTTCCTCTTCCGGGATACCTTGTGATTCAATCTCATTCAGATCAAAATCCGCAGCTCCTGCATCAGGATTTTCGGGATCGGTCATTGATCTTCTCCTTTATTCTCGTCATCTTCCACAGGTGCCGTATTAACTTCTATGGGCTTTTCGACACCGTCTGATTCGTTATTTTGGCTTTTTTGAGGCAAAGGAGCAAGCATATCTTCAATCGCCGTGACAATCGCCCCCACCAAAGCATCTTGTTCTCGCAGGGCTCCGCCATTTTCCCAATGCATCTGGCAGCTTCCGGTGCTCAAATCGTCACGAGCATTCAGAACGAGCCGACCGTTTGAGGATTCAATCAGTAATGCAATTTGGGCCTGAATATCGTCAAGATCTGCACGCGGGACATCTATTATGATTTTCGCACGATCCTGCAAATCCACAACATCCCGAATAACCTGAATAACTTCATCTATACTATGTTTGGCAGAAAAAGATGGAAAGACTTTGGAGAATAGGGCGCGTGTTATATAGACCGCTTCGTCCTCAAATCTTTTTTCCCGTATTTGCTCCGCAAGAAGAAGTGACCTGATTTGATCGTTCAATCCCGAAACTTGAGAGGCTATATATTGCTCACGACTGACACGGGCTTCTTCAAAAGCTTCTTCGCGACCTTTTAAATAGCCTTCGCGCTCTGCCGACTCCATGTCATCCAGTGAAAATACAGGTGGTGGCGGCGGTAAATCAGGATCAACTTCCTGCTTTCGACCGCTGTCAAAATTATTCAGATCAAATAGGTATTTTTTTCTTTCGTTAGCCACCAGAACCCCGGATGAAAATATAGACGCAGTTAATTTGGATTAATTCTCGTTTAATAGATCATGGCGTCTTCGTCATTGCTTCCTTTTGCTAGTACGATCTCGCCACGAGCTTCCAGATCTTTCGCCACATTAACAATATATTGTTGAGCTTCTTCAACTTCCTTGAGACGAACAGGCCCCATGGCTGCCATATCTTCCTTCATAATCTTTGCGGCACGCTCAGACATGTTTGAGAAGAATAGATCTTTAAGTGTATCGGTCGCACCTTTCAAAGCAATCGGCAACTTGTCTTTATCTGCCGCGCGAATAACTGTTTGGACTGAAGTTGGATCAAGATTGCTAAGATCTTCAAAAGTAAACATCAATGCGCGGATTTTCTCGGCAGCATCCGGCGCTGTTTCTTCCAGAGAGCCCATAATACGACTTTCGACAGCACGTTCGAGGTTGTTGAAAATCTCGGCCATGAGTTCGTGAGAATCGCGGCGTGTCGTTTTTGCCAAATTCGCCATAAATTCTACGCGTAGCGTTTTCTCGACATCATCAAGCACTTCTTTTTGGATAGCTTCCATCCGCAACATGCGGTGAATAACTTCCAATGAGAAACCTTCAGGCAACAATGCTAGAACGCGAGCTGCGTGATCTGTTGAAATTTTGGACAAAACCACGGCAACTGTCTGCGGATATTCTTTTTGCAGGAAGTTTGCAAGGATTTCCTCGTTGACGTTTCCAAGCTTTTCCCACATCGTCCGACCGGCAGGGCCACGGATTTCCTCCATGATCGCGCCAATCTTGTCTTTGTTAAGACCTGCCTTAGACAAAAGTCGTTCGGTGCTTTCGTATGTTCCAACCAGAGAGCTGCTCGAAGACATTTGTTCGGCAAACTCCATAAATAGTCTTTCAACAACAGCAGAACTCACACGACCCAAATTGGCCATGGTTTGAGATATTTCTAGAATCTCATCTTCGTCCATGTTTTGGAAGATGCGAGCCGTGTGCTCTTCGCCTAACGAAAGCAGAAAGATTGCCGCTTTTTCAACTCCGGATAATGTACGATAATCCTCTTTTACGCGCATCTAGGTATTCTCCTGGGACATCCATCCACGAAGAACGGATACAGTTTCTTCCGGATAAGCGGCAATGATGTCTTCCACTTTTTTCAAGGTTGATGCTTTTACACGGCCCTCAACTTTTTGGACGTCAATCATCTCGTCACCATCACCGGACTGGGATAAAAGAAATTCTTCAGCGCTTCCGCTAAGTGCACCTTGTCCACCTCCACCCATCATGCCCGGAGGCATCAAAGCAGGGTTTTGTCCAACAGAAGAACCGAGAAGGGTAGACGGGTCAGCATAAGGATCAATCGGACCTGGTTCGGGCATCTCTTCAGCTGCCAGCAAACGGCCTACCATTGGTTGGAGAACCAGCAAGACAACAAGGATCACCATAACGACAACTGTCAGAACTTCTGCAAAGTCGAGAATTTGAGAGCGTTCAAAGCCAAGAATTTTGCTGCCGTCATCTTCAGGTTCAGTTGCAACATCTGCGAACTGCATATTGATAACTTCAAGTTTATCACCGCGTGTTTCATCATATCCGATGGCGGAGGAGATAAGGGATGTCAAAGATTTGATCTCTTCTTCCGAACGAGGCTTGTATGTTTTGTTGCCTTCGGCATCTGTTTCGTATGTACCGTCAATCAAAACACCGACAGAAAGTTTTTTGACTTCACCGGACTCGCGTACAACTGAACGGACAGTTTTGCTGATTTCGAAATTGGTAGTCTCTTCTGTACGGGCTGCATTTGATGTAGGGCCACCGCCATTCAGCAAATCGGCATTCCCGCCGGGGACATTATTCTGAACGGAGACTGAACTGGAATTAGCATCTGTTTCAGAACTTTTATCTTCGATGGTTTGGGTTGATCTAACAACAGAACCTTCCGGATCATAAATCTCCTGATTTTCGCTGGTACGATCAAAGTTTAGGTCGGCAACAACATTCGCGCGAACATTTCCATACCCGACTGTACGTCCGACCAGATCTTCGATTACACGGGTCATATGTTGTTCGTAGTTATATTTTGCTTCCTGAGCTTTGTTGGACAGCAGGATGTCATCGTTTTGTTCTCCGCCGGCCAAAAGGACGCCTTCGGAGTCAACGATAGAAACATTTTTGTTTTTTAATCCCGGAACTGCAGATGCAACCAATGACTGGATGCCTGCAATTTGCTCACGATCCAGATTACCGTTGCCGCGCAATCTCAGGAAAACACTTGCGCTTGCCGGACGGCTTTCGCGCTGGAAAAGTTCACGTTGTGGTAAAACCAAATGAACACGTGCGCTGCGAACAGGTTCAAGCGCTGAAATTGTCCGACCCAATTCGCCTTCGAGCGCGCGCACTTGATTAATGTTTTGAACAAAGCTGGTTGTCCCAAAGCTGGATTGTTTATCAAACAACTCGTATCCCAATGACGCGCCATTCGCCAAGCCAGCCTGAGAAATCAGAACACGGGCACGACCAATATCTTTTTCGGAAACTTTGATTGTTTCCCCGTCAGCGGAAACATCATAAGGAATATTTGCCTCTTCAAGCTTTGTTGAGATCGCAGCGGAATCCTCGGCTGACAATTCTTTGTAGAGCATTTTCATGCGCGGCGCGGAAACCTGCATAGAGATGTAAATAAAGAAAATCAACAGGCCTAGAAGAACCGCACCCATAATGCTGAGGCGAGCAGGGCCTAGTTTCTTGAGTGTGTCTAAAAAATTGTTCACTACTGATTCCCGTTATGATGTGCCGGACGGCGTAAGGTCTGAGTTTTCGGAATGCGAATCGACGCGAATATACTAGGTTATTGTGGCGTCTTTCCGAAATACTTCAACTAAAATCCCGCTTTCCGAACAGGTTATACTTTTATGGTGCTTTTTGGTTTCACAAGACTTGATCCAAATTAAATTGTACCAGAAATCTGCGAATCTTTCCATAGTTGATGCTGAAAAAGGCAATAGTTTCAAGGCGGTATGATTATGTGAATCGTCACGAGTGGAGCTGTGCTCGCGTAACAAATTGATAGTGTTGAATATATTACTCAAGTTGTGAAGAAAGGGGATTAGGAAGCATTTGCCCTGACAAAATTAAGGTGTGGATATTTTGGGGGTGTGGCTCCGTAACCCTAAGAAAATTAACGATTTATTTACTAAAAAGTTGTTGTGTTTAGGTTGAAAATATTTGACCTTTATATGCGATCAAGGTATCCTGATAATAGGAGTAGGTGTATTATGACGACGAAAGTCTAAAGTAGTGCATCTAAAAAATTGGGACCATTAGGTAAGGGACAGTGAAATGATAGAGGCAGTTAATGCCATATCTTCTAATGCACAGATCCTGCGCGCAGTAGCGGAGCAGACTGCGACGACTCAGTCGTTTGCGTCTAACCCGGCAAGAGTGCAGGCTGCAGCTGTCATTGCTCCATATTTAAGCCCACACGTAGATTTGAATGGTGGATCAAGTAAACCGATTTTGGTTGTGCGCGATTCGGAAACCGGAGAGCATGTGCGCCAGTTTCCAACAGAAGGCCAGATCCGGGCTTATCAACGTGCAAAAGACTCCCAAGCACGCGTTCAAGCGCAAGCGGTGAGTGATGCTCAATTCAAGGGCCAACAGGAACAAGCAGATCTGGTTGAAAACAGTGTCGAGTTCCGTCAAGTGCGCCAGGAAGTGAAAGTCGAGCAACAACAATCGCTGCCGGGAAGCGGGGCGACAAAGGGATCAAGTGAAGCAGCTCCGGCTGTTAGTGTCGGAAAAGGAAGCTCCCTAGATACCGAGGCCTAGTTAGGCCAGCCGTCTCGTCAGTGTGTGCTGACATCGTAAATACAAAAATGCAAAAGCCGCCCATTTGGACGGCTTTTTTGTTGCCCTAAGATGGGCTGATTACTGTGCCGCACTGTCAGATAGCGTTACACCGCTCGCGGTTAGTAATTCTTCTTCATGAGAAATCAGGTCGCGTGCTTCACGCAAGGCCTTGTAATAATGCCCTTGAACAATATTGGCGTTAATTCTGGCAAAGAAGATGGCTGTGCTTGGGACTGCCGCTTGAATCATACGCAGTAACTCGAAGTATTTCGGGTGGTATTCGCGTGGATTGCGCGCGAGATACATGCACTGAATAAGAAAATAGACCTTTTTGCAGGGGGTTACGGCTTCCTCTTCCTGCATAACATCTTTTTCCCGCAGGATGGGGGTATCGCCGGATATGTGCAGACGTGTCCGTTGTTTATCATTGGTGATGACGGCGGAGCCAATGAGGATTTTTTCTTCCGGTTTTAAGTCTATGATAAGTGCCATATTTTGCCCTTTCGGAATTAATCTGAATTATGAAGTTGTTCTGATGTCTTGTTGAACTTTAAAGACATTCAGCAAATCGCCTTGTGCTTCAAGTGCCAAGGATTCATCCGCATTAAGAAGGTCGCTCTCGGAGAATAAATGCTCCAAAATGTCTTCCGTAAACAAATCTGTTTTCCCATTTCCAATCAATTCTTGTGCCTGTGTAAGAAAAGACATGGCAATTTCACAGAACTCGCGGCGGGTCTTGATAGTTGCAATATCCGAAGAGACCATATTCTTGAGAGTTGTTGCCAGATCAATCGCGTTAGAAATATCAATGCGGGAATTTTGTATGGTATGAGCGCTTGAAAAATCAGGCTCACGAATGCCTAAACCGTCAGAGGTCAGGTTAATCCCTTGTGTGACAAGGGTGGAATCGTCGTGCGGATCAAAACGAATGACCAAGGCATCGCCTTTCAATAAGTTCACGTCTTTTCCTTTACCTGATAACATGACGTGGTCATTGAGTTTGGCAAGTGACCGCTTGTACCAATCAGCGCATTGCGCGATCTGGTCAGCGAATTTTTGCTGATAATCAGGGGTTTCAGCCATGTTTCGTGCTCGAATAGTCTGACCGCCTGCCTCCTCAAGAATAGCAATGGCTTCTTGCGTGTGGGTGAGGGCTGCTTCAAGAAGCTCAAGGTTTTTCTCGAATCCTGAAAGAACGTTGAGAAAATCACGACGCGAATTTTTCAAAAGTTCGGAAATGACTTGTTCTGCATCTTGAGACCGAGATGGCTCGACCGTAGATGCAATCTTTGAAAGCGTCTTCTGAAGTGCGGATGAAATAAAAACTTTGGATGTCATGCTCTGCTAGTCCTCCTTTCTGGGGGCAACGGCTAACCGGGCGCTATCCTCACGCCTAGCACAGATACTATACTCTATAAAATAATTCTTAATAGTCCTTTAATGGGCAAGCTAGAAGGAACAACGCCCGCAATGGCTGCGGGCGTCATAAAAGTTTATTCAAACAAAAGAATATCTTATGCTAGAATATTGTAATGAACCGTTCCGGTCTCAGGATTAACCTGAATATTCATTTGGGTGTGTTCCACACTAATCCCTGATTCATCTAGGCCATCAGCAGAGAATGACGGCCCGCCGGTACCTGAAACGTTAAAGGATGTGTCGTGTCTGGATTGCTGGGCGCCGTTTTGATTTTGCCCCATGGCTTGTCCGAATGAAGATCCACCCTGTGACAGGTCAAAGCTGAGTGAAGAATCATCCATTTTAATACCGGCAGATTCCAAAGACTGTTTCAGGTTATGAATATCGCGTTTAAGGATAAGCAAAGCATCATCTGTCTCGGCCACGATCCGGACTTTCATGGACTCGCCTTTTTCAATACTCAAATGGACCTGAACTTTTCCGAGTTCCGGCGGATCAAGTTCCAAAGATACTTGCTGCGATTTGATCTCGCCATTTTGAACCATATTGGTCAATGTAGCTGACACAGTCTGTGTAGCTGTATGAGCAGAAGCCGCAGAGCTGTTGTTAAGAACGGGTGATGTGGAGTTCTGTTGCTGTAGCAATGCGCTCAGTCCTGATAATCCGTTCGTCGACGCTGATGTGTCAAGGAAAGATTGGGAAGGGTCACCTGCCAACATGAAACGTGCAGAAGCGCTGCTGTCAGATGAACCGTCTAAATCCATAGACCCTGTCACATTAAGTGCACCGGACATGCCTGCAGCAGGAGTACCCTGAGCGTTGCCTTTACCCAAAGCACCGTTTTGAGCAACCTCAAAAGGAGCAAGGGGTGCAAAGGATCCGTCCTCTGACGAAGCAAAAGCTGAAACAGTCCGTGCGCGATCGCTGGCATGTTCAACAATACCGATAGGGGCAAATTTATCTTGGGGATGTCCGCATAACAATGCTGACAATAAAGCCGGATCAAGAAGCATGTCTTCTTCAGAAATGTCACTTTCATCATCTGACTGTGGCAACAGGAATGTATCAGCAATATCTTCCGAGCTGACGGCAGTAGAAGTATCAGAATTTGTGCTGACTTCCGTGGATTGGACGGGTTGTAGTCGAACCAAGAGAACTTGGAATGCGGCGGTGTCACCATTTGTCTGGCTTGTTGCATCTGTATTGCCATTCACAGAAACAGTGCCATTTTGATTTTTCAATGCAGATAGAGCATTCGAAATAGACTGAGCCAGCTCATCCATATTGGATGGTTGCACTGGTGCTGCCACAAGCAAAACATTCGCATTTTTTAAGGCATCTGAGTTGCTGCTGACCAATGTCGACAATTCGTCCAAAGACAAAGTCGTAATGCCGGCATTGTTTAACCCGTCAGTCGAGACGGCGGGGGTTCCCGGAGTAAGGGCCACCAAAATTGCATTCGACAGCAAGCCTTGATCTTTAAGCGAGGACAGCAGATCTTGAAGATCTGCATCGGACCCGTATTCGGATACAAAGTCATTCAGTGCATTTTGGTCAGGTGTGAACAGAATAATATTGGCTTTGGTATCTGTTTGGGTTTGGCCCTGCAAAAGAGAGAATAT
Organism: Alphaproteobacteria bacterium; assembly: GCA_003245575.1. Lineage (GTDB taxonomy): Bacteria > Pseudomonadota > Alphaproteobacteria > Micavibrionales > Micavibrionaceae > UBA1573. The sequence goes on from QKCR01000091.1 coordinate 10,516, forward strand.
TCCCGAAAACGCAGCTTGAGCGCCTCCGACAGCAGATGCGCCACCAACAGAAGGTAGCATGGAAAAACTGGACGCAGGAGCAACGGATATAGACATGATATATTTCCTTATATCTTGGAATTAACTTTAGACGGCCTCATTAATTGCGGTAGCCATGGGTTTTGCAGAAAGATGGGCATCAATTTTTCCTGTTCTTCCGTAACCTTTTCCGCTTTTATTGATTTTATCACGTGCAGCATCAAGGAGACGTTCTTGTATACGACGTAGGCTACGAAAACGGGCTTCACATTGATGCTTGGATATGTCTGCCAATTCTTGCAAAGAGTCATGAGATGCCAGAATGCGCGATTTCAAAACACTATCACAATTATTCATCTCTTCCTTGCGTTGAGAAATCTCGCCAATTCCCAACTCACATTCTCGAACCAGTTTGATTTTTTCGGGTTGAAGCAGTTGGAACTTGCTCATATCCCCAACGGAGAGTACATCAATCTCTTGCGTGTAAAGAATGATCAATCGCTCCATTTTATCCAGAACAGACTGCAAAAGTCTGTCTGCTGGAAGCCCTGACTTTGATTGGTCTTGGGCGTAGACGGGTTTCTGTCTTCTCGGGATCATTCTTGACCTCCTGTGCTGGTTGGTGTTTGTAGTGTTGCGGCAGGCTGAGACGCAGATGCAGACGGATCTTCCTGATATTTCAATAGTTCTGCCTGAATGTGTTTTGCAAGTCCGATACCGCCTTGATTGGAAATCATTTTTCCGTATTCCTGAACCATCATCCCGCGAAAGACTTCTTCGCCTTTGCCGCCGCCGAACGTGTCATCAACCTCAATCATATCGAACATCGGCTTGATCATTTCCGAGATAAACACAGCTTCGAAGTCTTTGGCTGCTTGCGCAGATTTCTCGAGTTTCAACTTGTCGGCAGAGCGGGCAAGCTTGTCGATAGATGCCTGACCTTTTGCGGTCTGGATCAGATCTTGTGTTGCTGTGACGCCGAGATTTGTCATGTTAATGTTCCGTATTCTTTCTCGTCAATTACATCGTTTCAATATCAGCTTGCAAAGCGCCGGCTGCTTTAATGGCTTGCAAGATCGTAATAATTTCCCGTGGGCCAACACCGAGTTTATTGAGTCCAGTCACCAAATCCTGCAATGTCACACCACTCTCGAGAATAGCGAGCTTGGCATCGGTACCTTGATTGACTTGAATGTCTGAACGAGGAACGACAACTGTCTCGCCATTCTCTGAGAACGGGTTGGGTTGGGACACTTGGGGTGTTTCATTTACTTTGATGGTCAGGCTGCCTTGTGCGATTGCAACTGTGCTGACGCGCACATCTGCACCCATCACAATTGTGCCGGAGTTTTCATCAATAACGACACGAGCAATCTGGTCAGGTTGAATTGGAAGCTGTTCAATATCTGTAATCAAATCAACCATGCCGTTCGGATAATTTGAACCACGACGCAGTGTAACGGTGGCATCATTACTTGCATAAGCTAATTCTGCAGAAGTAAAGCCGTTAATCGCCTGGGCAATACGGCGTGCCGTTGTAAAATCAGGATTTTTTAATGCCAGACGGATTTCATTCAACCCGTTAAGATCATATTCGATTTCGCGTTCAACGATAGCGCCATCAGCAATACGTCCGCGGGTAGGGGTGTTTTGTGTAACAGTCTGTGCATCACCTGATGCTGAAAAACCTGCAATGGCAACAGGGCCTTGTGCCACAGCATAAACTTCACCGTCAGCTCCCATCAATGGCGTAACCAACAATGTTCCGCCCTGAAGATTTTTTGCATCTCCCAATGTCGAAACAGTGACATCTATACGTGATCCTTGTGTCTGGAACGGAGGCATAGTAGATGTCACCATAACGGCGGCGACGTTACCTGTATTCAGATTCTCACCTTTAACGTTAACGCCCAAACGCTCGAGCATCGCGATCAAAGATTGTTGGGTAAAAGGGGAGTTGTTGAGCTTGTCACCCGTTCCGTTCAAGCCAACGACAAGGCCGTACCCGATCAGGACGTTATCACGAACGCCTTCGATGTTGACGATATCCTTAATACGGGCGGTTGCAGCGTTCGCCTGTACCGTTACGGCAACGTAAAAGACTGCCGCAAGCCACAGACAGGACAAAATAATCATAAGACGCTTGATCAAAGCCGTTGATCCTTCGCGAAGTGTTTGTTTCATCATTGCCACCCGTTTCATTGGTATTTTCAATATTTGGTCCTTAAAGTTAGACCTATCCGACAGAGTCCTATGCGAGAACCATGCCAATTCGGATATTCTTATATTTCAATAGGATAGATTGGCTATGCGACTGGGCAAAACTTGCCGAATGATTGACTGGGAAATTTTTGTTATAATAAGAACTGAAGGGGAGACAAAGGAGAATACCCATGAAAATCCAAGGGCCTGATCAGACCAACAAAACGTCATCGAGCAAAAAATCATCCAAATCCGGATCTGCCGGATCATCGAGTTTTGGCTCTCTGATTGGTGGAAGTGAGGCTGAGGCTCCTGCACATACCGCTGCAGCCAGCGCAATTGCGGGGATTGATGCTCTTTTATTGGCCCAAGAATCGGAAGACCCAACAGAGCGCGCCGCACGCAAGCGTATGCATGAGCGCGCAGATGACCTGCTCGGGCAATTGGATAAAATTAAAATCGGAATGCTGACAGGGACCTTATCGGTCGGTAATCTGATTGATATAGCTGATGTTGTTGCCTCCCACCGTGAGAAGCTCAAAGACCCTCAACTCAGTGCGCTTCTGGATGAAATTGACCTCCGGGCCCAGATAGAAATCGCTAAAATGAAGATGGCCCTCGAGGCCTCAACAATGTTTTAGGGAAAATAGATCCTCGCAATCGCCGAATTTAAGTGGATGAACCCGTGTGTAAGGTGCTTCCGGACTTGTAATTTGGCTTCAAATTGCATAATTTTCTGCTCACTTTTTAACTCTTGCTCTAGTATAGAAGGTAGTAAGTATGTCCAAAGCAGGTAGCGCGCTCGTTCCTCAGAATTATAAGCCGACGGACGAAGAAGAGTTCATGAACCCGATCATGAAGGAATATTTCCGTCAAAAGTTGATCGCGTGGAGAGAAGAACTCTTGAAAGAGTCGGAAGGAACCATCCACAACACATTGCAAAGCACAGAATTGCAAAAGCCGGATCTGGCTGACCGCGCGTCTGCTGAAACAGACCATGCTTTGGAACTCAGAACCCGCGACCGCGAGCGTAAGTTGATTACCAAGATTAATGAAGCCTTATTGCGCATTGATGATGATACGTACGGATATTGCGAAGAAACGGGTGAGCCGATCACTGTGGGCCGCCTTGATGCACGTCCGATCGCAACGTTGTCGCTTGAGGCTCAAGAGCGTCACGAGCGTATGGAACGCACTCACCGCGACGAGTAATCCGTACCCATCGCACGAAATAGAGAATTTAGACGCCCCTGTCCCGCGATGGAGAGGGGCGTTGCTCTTGCATGTTTTCCATTTGCTAATCTTTACCTGCTATAGTTGCATATCCATGGAATATATAGTATTATGGTAAAAATAAAAATGATGGTCAAATTAAGGGTTGGTGTGTGATGGCAGAGGATAAGAAGAAGAAAACAGAGGCGCCTGTTGCGCCATCGGCAGTTGCAGCCCCTCAACCGCAAGCAGCTCCACCTGTTTCAAGCCAATCAAACTCATTTCTCAAAGGGATTAAAGAGTTTATCGACGGGTTTCTAAAGAATTCTGGTTTGGACAAGCTAATTGACAAGATCAAAGAAGCTCTGGGCATAGAAACTAAACCTAAACCGGAGAAGCCCGACTCTAAACCACCAAAGAAACTCGAAGCCGAACCCACAGCAAAACCTGCCGAACCGGATGCTGCCCCAAAACCTAAACCCGCGCCTGAGGCGGCGCCATCCCAGCGCCCTGTGGCAGCACCGGCCCCAGCTGAGCCTGCAACGACCGAACCAAAAGTTGTTGAAACAGAAGTTAAAGATCCTGATCTGAAAAAATTTTACGACAGCCTCTCGCCTGAACAAGTAGAAATGCAAAAGAAAATTGCAGCATTGGGCGGAAGTCAGCCACAAGGCGAGATGATGGGCATTGGACCTGGATTTCCTGCTCAATCATACGCATTAGAAAAAAGATTGGGATCAGCAATGTATGATGGCCCATTCGACGCGAAAGAAAGGATTGCTTTCCCGTACGAGCCTTCAGAAGAGGTTGATCAGCTCAAGAAGAAATTCGAAGAGTCTTTAACACCTGAACAAAAAGCTTTATTTGATAAATATGGTGATAAAGAGCGAGAAGGGTTGAAACCATTCCGCGATAGAGATGTAGGTGGTATAAGACTAGAAGATGGTCCGTCAACCAAGACAGATTTTCCGAGCGATTTTACCAGACTGCTAAGAGAAAACCGCACTGAATTGACAAGTCCCGTTATAGGGCAGCAACAGGGAGGGGCGGCCGTAAAGGTAGACCTTGATGCAAAAAGCGTATTAAGTGGCCCATAACTTTAGAGAATATATTTTTACTGCCATAAAAAACGCGGAACTAATTTCCGCGTTTTATTTTTCTGGATTATCGTCCTGATTTTTAGCAGCCAATGCGCGTTTTAGAACTTCAGGAATGTTACCTTTTTCTATTTCTGCAGACAGATGCTTTTCCAGCACGAAAGGATCGTCCTCGCGGAGTGGCTTTTTACCCAACGACCATAAAAGCTTATCGCGTTCCTTTCCCATTTCTACCTCCTGTCAAATCCCGTTATTTCCCAAGTTTGTTTTCCAAATGAACTCCGGATGAATGTAGAATCTCATCTGGAAAGTCAGGCCCTAACCCGCTGGTACCTCTTACGGCGCCCCCTTGAGCGCTATTGTCAAATCCTGCTCCTAGCTCGTCTTTTTTCTGAGAGGGAGCTATCAGTGCCGCTGTCGAAAACGGATCCTGAATATGCTCTGGGGAACGTCCACCTAAAGAAAGTGTCATTTTCTCTTCGCGGAACATTGAGACTTTTTCTGCCAATACATCTCGTTGCTTTTGCAAATAGAAACCTGCTGATTTCCCATTGAGTTCAACCTGATCGGAATGTGTGACAACATCAATTCCGTTAATGTTGCGCTCTTTTTTAATGTCCTTGATGTCACCGAATGTCATACCGGCTAGTGTGGCGCGGGCTGGGTCGCTCAGGAAAATTCCTTTTCTGTCCATAAACTCGATGACGTTGGTTCCAGAAAAATTGCGTGTGTTTTCGGCAATATCGCGTTCTATCTTGCAAACGGAAACTTGTGAGAGCGGTAAGGTGATTCCATCCGCTGTTCTAACGACCGGCTTTAAAAGCATGTGAAATTCTGCGCCACCATAATGAGCAATTTGATAATCCGAAGGTTGAACCCCATTGGATTTCATAGCGCTACGTATAATATTTTGAGTCATTTCCAACAAAACGGCATTCGCGCCATCATGTCCAAGCGCATCATTTAAGCCACCCAGGTTATGAAAGGCAGCACTGATAGTATGGGAGGAGAGCGGGCCAACGCGCATCTTCTGCGCGATTGTTTCTGTATCCTGAACGTAATAAGCAAGTGCTTCCGGCAGATCGTTCGGCATCCAGACCCCAGCTGCCGGATCAAGAGGAGTCATGCGATAGGCATAGTCACGCACAAGGTTGCGTTCAAACATATCCTGAATATCAATAGCACGTCGCCGTAATTCTTCTTCCAAAGCAACGGCCCGTCTGGCTGCAGGCGTAGAAAATAGAGGCAGGAAAGAAGACGGTTTTTTCAAAAACTCAGGGACCTCTGATTTAAAAACCGAAAGCTTCATGGACTCGATCTCGGAAATCTTGTCGTCCATATACTCATGACGATCTGCGACGGTGAAATCCCCTTTAGGCTTCAATCGTTCAAAATATGCCTTACGTTTTTGTGATGCCTCCATGGCTCCGTTCAGGGCAGCATCAAGAGCCTCTTGTAGATCTTGTCCAGGTCCTCCGGGTTTCATGAAAGGAGTTTGATTGAAGATTTGCGTAAAGGCCTGACGCAATGTAGCGTTATCAATTGTTCCATTGCGGTCATGACCCAAGACAACTTTATTGGCCTTAATAGCAAGGTCAGCCTGTTCAACAACATGAGCCGGATCAATAGACTGCATATTGACCAACGCGACAGCAGCACCAAAACCTCTTTTTAAAGGGTCGTTCGGAGCTTTAAGGTGTGGATGGTCATGCAAACCAAGTCTGGCCATATACATCTCGATGGACTGATTAATACGCAACTCAACAGCCGTATAGTTTTTGGGGTCTATACCAGAAACAACCAGACGTAATTCGTCACCACCCGCTCGAATAGGAAGTATTTTTGAACCTTCGGGTAAAATTTCTTGCACGTCTCTTTCGATCGAGAGTGCAATCAACTTCGCAACCTTATCGGTCAGCTTGAAAGCTTCCGCTTGTGTTTCACGGAACAGTGCAATCATCTGCTGACCATTCGGATCAGTTCGTTGGAACAGGGATTCAAAGGCCTGTGGAGTTTCAGCCTTACTCTTGATGAGATTAATCAAGTCAGCTGCAAGGGGATTGGAATGTTCTTCAAGAAGTTTTATCTGGTGAAAGTCGTTGGTTCCACCCATGTTGGAATAATCAACCTCGATCATAGTCACAGGCTGAGTGCCGAGACGGGCAAACAAATGACCCAATGCGGATGATAAACCGAGATGCGGCTTCTGCATATATCCTGTCATATTGTCAGGGGTAAAGCGTCCATAGTCCATTTCGGCAAACAACGCCCAAAGAGCGGGGTTTTCATTCCCCATATATTTCTTGGTGAGTTGGCTGCGCAGCTCGGCAGGGTGTAAAAGGCCATCAGACTTCATAATGTCTTGAATATCGGCCAAGACCTGTTCGGCAGATGTCGGCGCGTTGGGGGGGAATTGCCCGGATTGAATCCCTTGCACAGGTTCAACAAAGCTGTTCAAAAAGGCTTGTAATTCCTTTTTGTAGAACAGGTCCTGAAGCTCAGGCAATATGTCTGTAGTCGCGTCAGACACGAAATGATCCCTCTAAACGTATTTCTGCGTCATTTTTCTTTCGTATTATAGGCTGACGCAATTAAATATTAGTTATTTTCCTAGTGTTTCCGCGAGTATAAGGCAAGAAACTTCGAAAAGGGAAGCTTTTCGTGAATGGTGGAGTTTCAGGAAAGACCTGCTTCTTTGGAGTCTCGGGAAATTCTGGGAAATATCGAAGTTTCTCGCATAAGCAACAAATGTCCGCGATCCTGAAGTTTTTTGAAAAGTGTCAGCGCAGCAACAACAAAGCAGGCTACGAAATTAACAAAAGACGTAATGGCATAAAGCTGGTCCTGCACAATAATAGAGCTATACAAAGTCGCTATAAAAGCGCAGGCAACCCATATTGCCCACATACCCAGTGAGGTTGATCGAGTCTCCTCTGGAGGAGATTTATAAAGACCATAAATTTGAGGGCAATAAGCAAGGCCGTTAACTACGGGAACAAGGGAATACAAGAAGATAAGTGTATCCTCTACAGTCATGCCTCAGCCTTTTCAGGATATTTCACGGCAGAAACTGATCTTTTGAGAAGGGGAAGAAAATCGGACTGGCGTTTCCAAACGGTAATCATAATAGTCATTGTATTCCAGAATAATCCGACACTGGCGACAATAATAAACAAAGGATCATGCAAATTGGTAATGCCGTACATCAGAGTTACGAAAGATGCACAAAGCCACATGAGCCACGCACTGAGCGAGACAGAGCGCACTTCTTCCGAGGAAGATTTGAAAAGCTTAATAACCTGCGGGAAATAGGCAATGCTATTAACCAGAGGTAAAAATGAATACATGAGCGCAAAGACGTCTTCCATCAAGAAACTATAATTTTAATATGTTAAACCATGGTAAAAATTCACAGAGAAATGCAAAAAAAAGCCAGCAGTCTTGCGACTAGCTGGCGGGGAGTTGGGTGGGTAAGGGTAACTCAGTAACTCAAAACTCTAAATAACTCAGACTTCTCTAAACATCAGAACGGGAAGAGAATATCGTAAAGCTGTGTCCCGTAACGAGGCTGCTGGACATCGGTAATCTGTCCATTACCACCGTACGCGATACGGGCTTCGGCAATTTGTTCATAGGACACTGTATTGTCGATATTAATGTCCTGTGGACGAACAATGCCTGCCAGTTTCAGGACGCGGTTCTCATAATTAACACGAACTTCCTGAGAACCTTGAATAACCATGTTTCCGTTTGGCAGAACCTGTGTCACGGTTGCCGCCAGTTTCATTTTGATCTTTTCTTTACGATCTGTTGTGCCATCACCTTTATAAGAGGAATCTGCATCTGCACTCGTCAAACTGGAAGTATCCAATTCTTCAGGAAAAACCTGTGTTAATTGGGTTTCCATTCCAAGAAGGTTTGGAAGAGAGGCTCCTTCCGATGTGGTCCGTGACCGATCGGTAGCATTCTCCATTTTACCTTTATCATCAATATCAATCAGAACGGTCATAATGTCTCCGATTGTCTTGGCGCGTTGGTCTTTAAAGAACCCTTGTTGAGCACCTGTCCAAAGAGAGTTACCTCTTTTGGCAACAACTTGTGACTCAGGCATCGGCATACTGACAGGTTTGTAACCTTTCTGATATGTCGGATTGACGATCGCGGATTGTGGCGGTGTCTCACCGATATTCTTGACGCGATCTACAGCAGAGCAAGCTGTAAGGGTGCTTCCTGCCATCGCAATCAGAATAAAATTTCCTATTCCTATTCTTTCGCTACTCTGTTTCATGTTATCCCACCTTTCTTGTCATTTTTGACTTATTGTGAATTCTTATTTCATCCTGCTATTGCACTTGGACTATTTTGTCTCCGATCACTTCAGCGCGCAGGGATTGATTGCTGCTAACATTCATGACGCGAATAAAGTCTCCTTCTGCGCCGGGCTGCATGGCTTTTCCTCTAGCTGTCAGTTGCAACGGGCCGGATGCGAAGCGGATCAGGATTTCATCGCCGCGTGCAACTAACTGCGGAGAAACAAGCTCTCGCATTTTAATTGGAGCACCGGCATCAACCATGCGGGCAGGAGTCTTTCCGATCAATTTGTCAGGATCAGTCACTGTGTCATAAGTGACGTTACGGGCCGTTACAGGGATCCATTCAATGTCGCCGGATCCGATAATATCTCCAGCTTTGAGGGAAGACCTTAACACAGGAACATTCTGGACCTTATCGATCACTCCGCTCAAAGACAGGGTTTTAACTGGGTTGTCCGCATTTGGAGCTGCAACAACCGCAGTGAACACATCACGACCGGGCGTATAGGACATGCTGGCAATTTCAACAGTGGCAGGTAAGTCACCAGCCAATGTTATAGACGGCACGACATTTCCGACGGTCAATTCAAAATCTCCGCTAACACCTTTCGCAACAAGCGCAGCTTTTAATGCATCTGTAATCTGTTCAGATGTGATTGTTTGGGCTGTACGAGTGACGACAACTTGGTCTAGTGCCGAGGAGGGCTGCCAATCTACATTGTACAGCGAGGCAACACGTTTAAGAGTAAGGGCGTTGATAATCATAGTTTTTCCGGGCTGAGGCGCAGCACCTAAAACGGCATCTTGTTTATCAGGCAGATCAGTAAACAAATCACTTAGGCGCACAACACGATCATTTACAGCAGTCTCGGCAACCAGATTGGCCGCAGAGGCAGTTGGAATATGCAGGAATAGGTAGAGGAGGGCATACCCAAGGCCGAGCACAATTGCGATGCTCTTGAAAGTCAGACGGCACATATAAAGGACGCTCTGTTTTGTCTGTTCGATCTGGTACTTTGTCATTGTCTTACTCCCTTAATCCCTAAACTGAATATGAACGCTTTCTTAACCAACCAGCCCTTGCAACATGTCAGAAGCTTGGGCCAGACGTTCAAAGGTCTGGAACATGGTATTTGTGCCACTCTCTACAAACACAACAACAACGCCCGCTAATCCGATAACAGTCAGAATGCCACGAATGCTTTGAAAAATGATTTGGCTTCCGGTTGTGTCAAAATCCATGTTCATATTGCACCTCTCTACTCAGTTTTTGGCCTTATCGGCTGTTTTTTCCTACCTGTTTAGCATTGCAAGAGGTGTGCCAACCTCTTGCTTTATGGATAATTATTTACCTATCTAAGCTGATTAACGGTATCCATCATCTCGTCAGAGGTGCTGATAACGTTAGAATTCATCTCGTAAGCGCGCTGGGCAGTGATCAACAGGGTGATTTCCTTAACAGAGTCCACGTTGGACTGCTCGAGAACGCCTTGTTTGATGGTCCCGAAGTTGGTTTCGCCCGGAATACCGGCAATAGCAGCACCGGAAGCTTCTGTTTCCATGAACATCGTGTCGCCCACAGACTCTAACCCGGCCGGATTCACAAAGTTTGCCAGTTCGATCTGCCCTAAATTCTGCATTGCGACCTGAGCAGGCATCTTGGCAAGAACTTCCCCTTGTGTGTTAACTTCGACATAAACCGCATCAGACGGGACGGTAATACCCGGTAACAGGCGATAGCCTTCGGAAGTGACGATTTCGCCGTCTTGGTTCATTTGAAAGCTACCTGCGCGAGTATAGGCCGTTTCTCCACTTGGAAGTTCGATTTGGAAGAAACCGCGACCGTTAATTGCCAAATCCATATCCCCATCCGTAATCTGGAGAGTTCCTTGCTCGTGGGAGCGATAGGTCGCAGATGGTTTAACACCAAGACCTAAAGAAAGACCCGCAGGAATAACGGTCCCCGCAGTAGAGGAGGTCGCTCCTGGTCTGGATAGATGTTGATACATCAAATCCTTGAATTCAAGCCGTTGCTTTTTAAAGCCGGTGGTGGTCATGTTGGCGATGTTGTTGGAAATAGTATCCACATTCATCTGCTGGGCCAGCATGCCTGTCGCGCCAATATCAAGTGATCTCATAATAGTCTCCTTTACGTCTTACCCTTATTAGTTAGTCTTACCGTTTGTCCGTATTCGGTCGAATGTCATCTGAAATTAGGATGCTTTTTCGCCGATTTTTTTGATCGCATTCACTTGACGATCATGTTCGTTATTAATCATCCGCATCGTGGATTGATAGGTACGCAGAATTTCAATCATCCGCGTCATTTCTTGAACGGGGTTCACATTTGAACCTTCCAGATACCCTTGCTTTACAACCGTTTCCGTCGCTGCGCGTCCTGTGTCTTTTGAAGAGTATAATCCGTTTCCTTCAGGGGTCAGGGATTGAATATTGTCAAACTCGACAACAGAAATTCGCCCCACAATATTTCCGTCCGCAGAAATATCTCCGTCATCAGTAATGATGACTTCATTGGCTCCTGCCGGAATGGCAATCGGGTTACCGCCCGGGCCGGACACTCTGAACCCGTCAGATGTCACAAGCTCGCTGTTTGAATTGAGAGTAAAGTCTCCGCCGCGCGTATATTGGATGGCTCCACTGGGGGCCATAACTTCAATGAAGCCCGGACCATTCAGGGCAATATCATAAGTCCCGCCTGTTGCTGAGATCGAACCGGGAGATGTTGTGTCATACTGGCCCATATCATAGACCATCGATAACGAGTCCTGATTGGTATATCCGGAGCTTTTGGCGATATATTCTTCAAACATCGGGTTCTGGGCCCGATATCCGGCAGTGTTTGCGTTCGCAACGTTGTTGGCAACCAGCGTCATGGCGTGGTCTAAAACCAACTGTCTTGATAATCCGACGTATAAACTGTTTTCCATTATCTATTCCCTTTACCCTTGATGTCAGGTCAAACCCTTTACGGTTCCCTGATCTCATTGCGAAACCCGTGCCAACACAAAAAAATAAGGAAAATCAAAGGATTGCTGAAGATGGGATCAAGGGGGACGGCGGAGGTTGCTAGGAAAAATATGTCTTCTGAAAATGATTTTCCCGAACATTTATCTCGCGTGCGGCATTTTTTTCCCCCTGAGTTAAGAGAATTCTCCACAGGGCTCTATATCAATTCATATAAGCGGTTTGAACAGGGGGCTGCTGTTCTATAGAATAAGAAAAATACTGATTCCCGAGTTCAGGCCAATTCGGCCTTTCTGACCAATAGTTTAAGACAATATGGAAGCAACTTTATGAGCGAAGACACAGCCGATAAAGGCCAGACATCCGACCAAGTCAACGAAAACGGTGATGTAGAGCCGATTGATGACGGCGGCGGAAAAATGAAAAAGATCATCATGATCGTGATCCCGCTCTTGCTTTTGATAGGGGGGGGCGCAGGTCTTTATTTTACAGGAACACTGGACAAGCTTCTTGGTAAAGAAGAAGCCGCACAAGAAAGTGCCGATGGGGGCCACGGTGAAGAAGCCGGTGGTCATGGAGAAAAAGCGGCGGAAGGTGAAAGCGGCGGACATGGCGGAGAAGGCGAGCATGCCGCTGGGGCCGTATTCATGAAAATTCCCGATCTGATTGTGAACCTGACAAGTACCGGACAACCACGTTACTTGCGACTATCTATCCAGTTAGAGCTCAACAGCGAAGAAGATATGAAAAAAGTTGAGATGGTCATGCCGCGTGTCGTTGACCAATTCCAGACATATCTCAGAGAGCTACGCGTAGAGGATTTGCGCGGGTCAAAGGGGATTTATCGGTTGCAAATGGAATTGCTGGCCCGTGTTAATGCGGCAGCGGCTCCTGTAGAAGTCAAAGATGTGCTTTTTCAGGAAATTCTGATACAATAACCATAAAAATACGCATCTGGCCTGCTTTTTGTATAGGAAGAGAAAGATGTATAAAAACAGTAAGATGGATACCGGAAGGATGATCTGCCGATGAGCGAAACAGATCAGATGAGCGATGAAGAACGCCGTATGATGGAGGAATGGGAAGCCATGTCCGGCGACGGCGATTCTGGCGACGCAAACCTTGAAATGGATGAAGTACCCTCGGTCGGCGGTGGCGGCGAAGAAGGCCCCGGCGGCGCGCGTATTCTCAACCAGGCAGAGATTGACTCGCTTTTGGGATTTGACAGCGAAGGTCACGAAGAGGAAACCTCGGGTGTCATGGCGTTGATTAACGCTGCCCTTGTCAATTATGAACGCTTGCCGATGCTGGATATTGTTTTTGACCGACTGGTCAGGCTGATGTCCACCTCTTTGAGAAACCTGACTTCAGATAACGTTGAAGTTTCTCTCGACCAGATTTCAACAGTCCGGTTCGGGGATTATCTGAACTCTATTCCGTTACCGGCAATGCTGACCGTCTTCAAGGCTGAAGAATGGGATAACAACGGTTTGATCGTTGTGGATAGTGCGCTGATTTACTCTGTAGTGGATGTACTTCTTGGTGGACGCAAAGGGACTCCATCTATCCGTGTCGAAGGTCGTCCTTATACCACAATTGAAACAAAACTTGTTGAGCGGATGTTGAATGTATCCTTACATGATATGTCCACGGCATTTGACCCTTTGTCTCCGGTCAGCTTCAAGTTGGAAAATATTGAAACCAATCCACGTTTCGCAGCAATCACCCAATCCGGAAACGCGTGCGTACTCGTTCGTATGCGCATTGATATGGGCGATCGTGGCGGGCGTATCGAAATATTGATCCCGTATGCGACGTTAGAACCGATCCGCGAACTTTTGCTCCAGATGTTTATGGGGGAAAAATTCGGACGGGACTCAATCTGGGAAACTCACTTGACCAATGAATTATACATGACGGATGTCTATATGCAGGCTGTGATGGGGGAAAAGACCGTCATGCTTCGTGATATGCTTAATTGGAAAAAAGGCACAACGATCATGTTTAACACCAAACCAAGCGATGAAGTCGAGCTGCGCTGTGGTGATTTTACAATGTTTGCCGGACCTATGGGACAAAAAGAAGGAAATATTGCTGTCAGGATCGAGAAATATATTCCACCCGAGAAAGAATAGTGTCGGGAGGAGTAAATTTTGTTTTTAGTAGTAAGAATGCGTAACACTTAAAAAATAGAAAGTCTGCCATGTCTGGGTTGATGTTGGGTTTTGATCTGGTAATTATTGTGATGCTTGGCGCAACGATTTTCTATGCGGTGCGTTTGAGTAAACACCTGAGTATTTTCAGATCAAATCGTTCGGAAATGGAACGTTTGATCCGTGAATTATCAATGCAGATCACGCGCGCGCAAGAAGGAATCTCGACACTTGATGAAATCTCGACCACAACAGGTGAAGATTTACGCAAGATGGTCGCAAAAGCCCAAGGTCTGTGTGACGAACTATCCCTAATGACCGAAGCCGGAGATTCTCTGGCGGAAAGATTGGAAAAGCTCGCGACAAAAAACAGAGAAATTGCAGATGATATAGGACAGAATGTCGTCAGTAGTGTGTATCCGGGACAGAAAGCGTCTTCATCTTCTGCATCACGATATGAAGAGACTCTTCCCAAAGCAGACAAACAAAGAATTGTTCCAACTCTCGAACCATCCTTCGCAATTCGCGATCCTGATTATGATGGGGATGAAGGGAGCTTTGACGACATGGATGACTCGGGTTCATTCCTGAGTAAAGCCGAAAAAGACTTGGCTGCGGCGCTCAGAGGGCGCGGTGGTAAAAAATAATTTGATAGATAGAACCATTTTTGGTGAAGGATTGCTATGACCAAAGGTCTCGGGAAATTTATTTCAACGCGATTGCGTTTGCTGCCTGTACTTATTGCTGTGGCAACATTGGCATTTATCGTGAGAATAGGGGACGCCGTTGTTACAATGCGTGACTTGTCTGGTGTGGCTTATGCCGAAGATGCCAAGAAAGAGGCTCATGACGAGCCTGTAAAGGCATCAGACTCCTCAGCCGAAGCATCAGGGACACAACCCTCTACCGATCATCTGGCATCTTCAACGGCTGATGACATCAGCCTTCCGTCTATGGACGGGAAAGAACCGAAGCCTGTAGAAGATGTGACCGAAGATGTCATGAAAAAATGGGAAGATGCTAACGACGTCGACACGGAATACTCCGACATCAAACAGGAAATGTATAAAGATCTGGTTGATCGCCGCAGATTGCTGGATGAACGAGAGCAAACACTCGAGAAGAGGGAAGCATTGCTTAATGCCGCCCAGCTTGAACTGGACCGTAAATATAAAGAGATGGCAGGCTTGAGGGACGAAATACAATCTCTTCTTAAAAAGCAATCAGATGAAGAGGCCGCTCGTCTGAATTCTTTGGTCAAAATCTATACAGGAATGAAACCAAAGGATGCTGCTCGCATTTTTAACACGCTGGATATGGATATTCTTGTTGAGGTAATTGGTCGCATGCCTGAGAGCAAGTCAGCACCTATCCTTGCGGGTATGGATGCGGACCGCGCGCGCGCGCTGACAACCTTGCTGGCGGAACAGAAAAAATTGCCAGATATTCCGCAATAAACCGCAGATACTCGCTCTTTATACCTTCACCATTCCTAATGTCATAATGTTTGAGTGAGGTAATACGAAAGTATTGGGTCATCATTTTGCATTTACGATAAATAGTGCTAATATGCGTCCGCAAGATGCATTTGGACTTTAAAAACAGGGCATCCATATAGCCTTTTTAGGCGCAGAACCTTCCTGCTGCGTAGTATTTTATTAATCTTTTCATGAAATTATTGAGTTTACTGGGCCTATCGGTCTGAAAAGAATCAAACCATCTATTACTTTAAGTCACTCTAAGGAGCAGAGAAAAATGTCCGTCGATAAGAATATGAACGTCCTCATCGTTGACGATTACAAAACCATGTTGCGCATCATCGGCAACCTGCTGAAACAACTGGGATTTAACAATGTGGATGAAGCTACGGACGGATCCATGGCTTTGGAAATGTTCAAAAACAAGAGTTATGGTCTGGTTATTTCTGACTGGAACATGGAGCCGATGTCAGGCCTTGATCTTCTGAAACAGGTCCGCACTTTGCCTGCGAATGCAAACGTACCGTTTGTAATGGTCACAGCAGAAAGCAAAACCGAGAATGTCATCGCCGCAAAACAAGCAGGCGTGAGCAACTATATTGTTAAGCCGTTCAATGCCGAAACATTGAAGACCAAATTGGTTTCTGTACTGGGTGATTTCTAGTCCAATCAAAAAAATAGGGATCAGGGAAAAGATATGGAAACAGCGAGCAAAGGCATTCGCCGTGACAAGGTTATAAATCTGATTAACTCGGTGATCGAGAAAGTTGGTGCTGCCGATGAAATCTCGAGAGAGCATATCTACGCAGAACTAAAAGATCTGCACGATATTATCGAAGCAACGCGCAACGAGATTAATGCTACACGTGTGACAGATATTTCCGGAACACATATTCCAACTGCAACAGACGAGTTGGATGCGGTAGTCGCTGCAACAGAAGTTGCAACAGGGACTATTATGGATGCGTGTGATGCCATGACCGAATATGCCGAGCAATTGGATCCTGCCCACAAGGATTTTACAGTCATGCAAGTGACAAAAATTCTTGAAGCCTGTTCCTTTCAGGATATTACCGGACAGCGTATAACCAAGGTTGTCAGAAGCCTGAAAACCATTGATGAAAAAGTCTCGAACCTGCTTCAGGTTTTGGGGGACAAGCTTCCCGCCCATACATCGGCAACTGAAGCCGAGGATGAGAGAACAGGGGATGCCCGTTTGTTGAACGGCCCACAAATGACAGACAAAGCAATCTCTCAGGACGAAATTGATAAATTGCTGGAAGATCTCTTCTAGACAGTCCCGAAAGATAAGCAAGGAAATGGAATTAACCCCTTATATTTTGGGGGTTTTTTCGTTTTGAGGCCGAGGACTTGTTGCCCTGATATGGCAGCTGTGGCACTTTCTGTATATGAACCGAATCTGGCGCCATCTATCATCTGTTATGGCATATGCATTGCTGACCTCGGCGGCCACAACCTCTGTGTCCGTGGCTCAGGCTATTGCAGCCGATTTGCAGATGAAAGTACGCGGCAGTGATCATAATGATTATTCGCGGCTGGTATTCGAAGGAGCATCAACCCCGAAATACACAATCAAACAAGATCAACATTCTGCCGTCATTACTTTTGAGACACCTGTTTCTTTGCAAGTTGAAACATCACCACCTGAAAATCTGGAACGCATCGAATCCTACAAAAAACTCTCGGATCGACAAGTTGAAATAGACTTTCCGTCAGGAATTAGCCTGCGCCATTTTACTCTCGATAAAAAACTGATTCTGGATTTCAAAGGACAAGCTAAACCACAAGCGACAAAGACCGCAGCAACTCCGCAAAGTAAAACTACGCCGCCTGTAAAGAAAACAGAGGCTTTAGAAAATAAAAACCCGACTGATCTGACAGAGGCAATGGCCATATCTGAAACAAGACGACTCCAAAAAAGAGAAGGAAACAGCCTCAGCTAAGCCGGATCAGGGCGATCATCAAAAAGAGCAAATTGAAAAAGCGGTGTCAAAAAATGCGATACTCGAGAAACATATTGTTGTTGATGAAGCCAAAGAGAATACAAAAGATCAGGAAGTAGGTGCTCTGACAGAAGAACACAAAGCTCCGGAACTGAAAATTATCCCACATACAATTAATGTGGCCGGAACCACGTCCTTTGCACTGGCAGTGTTCGAGAAAAGTGACAAGCTATGGTTTGTTATTGATAAGCCCGAGGTTGTTGTTCCCCCTCAATTTGAAGGGCCATATCGCTCCAAATTCGACGGGTTCGAACGCATGACATCCGGAGATATTACAATCTTCAGAACAAAGCGTCCGAAAGACTATACATTAAATGGCAGCGGGGGCGGTTTGGTTTGGGATGTCAAAATGACCGGTCCTAAAGACGGAACTTTTGAGCCTGAGCCCCTGGTCAGAGCAGATAATGTCCCCGGAGATGCCGGACCAAGTTTGCTGTGGCCTGCACCGACATTTCATCGCGCAGCCAAAATTACTGACCCTGATACGGGAGAAACTATCTGGGTCGGGATGGTTGATGAAGCCAGAGATTTTACAGGAGCGCAACAACGCTTCGCAGAATTAGAATCTCTTCCGTCCGTTATCGGTATGGCGCTGGTTTCTAAAGTTGATGATCTGACCGTTGCAAAAGTACCGGAGGGGGCCTTAATTACAAGACCTGAAGGTCTTGCCTTGTCGATGAAGAAAGATTTGCTTCCCTATAAGAATGAAGCAAAAGAAGAGACTGATGATAAGGAAAAAAGCGGTAGTCGTATCTATAATTTCACCGATTGGGAAGGTGGAAGTACGATGGCTGATGTGTATGAAAACCAGCGTCTGATTTTGTCGGGTCTCCAAGAACAAACCGATTTGAAAAAAACAGAAGGCATGTTGTTCTTGGGGCGAATGATGTTGGCACATGGCCTTGCTCCGGAAGCAAAAGGATTCTTTGATCTCGCTGAAAGTTATACGCCGGAACTCTCGGAAAACACAGAATACAAGGCTTTGAGAGGGGCTTCGGAACTTTTGTCAGGTCATTTCAAATCTGCATTTGAAAATCTTAGTAATCCCGTTCTCGATCAGATTGATGAAGTCAAAATATGGAAGGCCGCAGCATTATCAGGATTAGATGATTGGCAACAGGCTGCCAAGACGCTACCTGTGAATGTCGCTCTAATTAAAACATATCCGAAAGAAGTTTTCTTCCCCATCGCATTAAGACTGTCCGAAATCGCTTTGAGAGAAGGTAATCAAAATAAAGCTGAAAAAATTCTTGATATGCTGGAAGCCAGAAAGGGCGAAGGCATGTCTTTGGCATATGAGTCCGCATTAGATTATCTCAAAGGGGAATATGCGCGTCAAAAAGGCGACATCGAAACAGCTAAGAATCTGTGGTCGCAACTGGAAACTGGTCAGGATGATCTCTACCGAGCCAAATCACGTTTGGCTATGGCAACCCTCCGTTATGGTGAAAAAGAAATCACAATTGATAAGGCGATTGATACACTCGAGGGCTTGCGTTACGCATGGCGCGGAGACGAGTTGGAAACTTCCATCAATTACAACCTAGGTAAACTCTACCTCGAAAAAGGAGAGCCTATTAAGGCGCTTAGTTTGATGCGCCTTGCAAGTGGCCTTATTCCAAACTCCGAAATGGGGAAAACCATCAATCAGGTTATGCACGCGACCTTCCGCGATTTGTACATGACCGATAAGATACAAGACCTTTCGCCACTCGAAGCTCTGACTATGTATGACGAGTTCTCCGAGCTGGTTCCTCAAGGCGCAGAAGGGGACCGCTTGGCGCGTCAATTGGCGGAACGTTTGGCTGATGTTGATTTGTTGCCGCGTGCAATTAATCTGCTGAAAGGTCAAGTAGATTCAAGGCTATCAGGATTGGATGGTGGAACAGTGGCCATTCGTCTAGCATCCATGCAAGTATTGGATAACAAGCCTGAAGACGCTCTTAAAACGCTCGAACAAGCCACCAATTTCCTGAAAGATGTTCCGACTGAAGAAGCGGAGCCAAAACGTCGTCAGATCGCATTGCTTAAAGCCAAAGCCTACTCTTTGATGAATAAGCCTCAGGATTCATTTGAAGCACTCAGTCTCTTGTCTCAGGATGAGGATGTTTTAAGACTGCGTGCGGACATCGCGTGGAAATCAAAGAAATGGCAAGAGGCCGCCGACTCTTTGGAGCAACTAGTTTCCAAGCAAAATATATCTTTGACCCGTCCATTAACCGAAGCTCAGGCCAAGTTAATCATGGACTGGGCTGTGGCTCTATATTTGGCAGATAACCGCTATGTTCTTGCTAATTTGCGCGAAAGATATTCTGATTCCATGAGCCAAACATCTCGTGCCAAAGAATTTGAAGTGATTACGCGCCCGAGACAAAATATTCTACTGGCGGATCGTGATACTATTAAGGGGATCATCGGGGAAACGGATATGTTCCGCGACTTCTTGCAAAGTTTAAAAGAAGATTTGACTGGGCCGGTAAAAGAAAAGCCGCAGACATCCTCAAAGGGCTCAAAACCGATCGGCGAGCCGAGACGTGAGCCGCCGAATATTCCGGATGCCTTGAAAAATACTCCTCCCGAAATAAAGACGGACGAAGTTCTCGCTGACTAATTAAAAAGATTAAACCTTTTTTGAAGGGCGATTTTCTCTAAGATAAACTTGTATCCCCGCAATGAGAGGCATAAGAGCGATAGCTAGAAATATGCCAAAAATCATTAAATGCTTCTGAATATCAGCGTCTAGCATGACAAGAACATTGCCATTACTTTGTATTGTATAAATGACTTTTACCTTTTGCCCTTTTTGGTAAACTCCCTGTGGTCCGCCGCTATCATTATCGATGAATTCTTGTACGTTTCCGTTATGATCTATATATAAAACGATCGGCATATAAACATACTTGCTTTTTTTATCGCTCAAAGATATGCGAGGCTTCCCCCAATACTCACCTTTAATAATGCCATCTGTAACATGCTTGTCTGCTTGAATAGCAAAAAACTTGTACTCAACAAATATGCCAAAACCCAATCCGGCAAAAAACAAAAGAGTTGTAAGAAAAAGGATTTGAATAGGATTGTTTTGTGATGATGAGCTATTCTTCATGGCTATTGTTCTGTAGGCGAGTTATCCAAAACTTCCGTTGGTAATGTTCCCACCAGATTATTGGCATCCATCTGGAAGCTCTTGATCAGTGATCCGCACACCAGATTCCATCCGTCAACTAGGACAAAGAACACAATCTTGAACGGCAATGAAATCACAATCGGCGGAAGCATCATCATACCCATCGACATGAGGATAGAAGATGTCACGATGTCGATTACCAGAAACGGTAAGAACAACATAAAGCCGATTTCAAAAGCACGGCGCAGTTCCGAGATCATAAAAGCAGGGATAACAACCGTAAGAGACAGATCCTGAGGTTTCTCGACTTTTTGTCCGCCTGCGGCATCCACAAACAATTGCAGATCTTTTTCACGGGCGTGTTTCAGCATAAAGATCTTGAACGGATCAGTGGCTTTATAAAAAGCATCCACTTCGTCCATTTCTTCATTCATTAAAGGTTTGATCCCTTGTTCATAGGATTGTTGGAATGTTGGGCCCATCACGAAGAATGTCAGAAACAAAGCAAGAGAGATCAGTACAGTATTTGGTGGAGACTGCTGCAATCCGATAGCAGAGCGCAGAAAAGACAATACGACCACAATCCGTGTAAAAGATGTCATCATAATCAGGATAGAAGGTGCCAGTGACAAAACAGTCAGCAGAGCCATCATCTGAACAACGCGTCCGGTCACTGAGCCGTCTGCTTCGTTATTCATGTCCAGGCTGAGGACTTGAGCGAAGGAGGGGAACGCATATAGAGCCGCAACCATAAAGCCGGAAAAGACCAGCAGGAACTTTAAGGAAAAAAGACGGGACAAAGTTTTCTTAGGCATCATGACTATCTGTTGTCGGTGGTGCGGTAAATCCGGATTCGACAACAGTTTCGCCCGAAGCGCCTAAAATAACAAGATGTTCGGTATCATCTCTCCTCAGGATAATTGCTTTACGTCGAGGATCAAGCGGGAGAACTTCGACAATTCTAAGCCTCTTTTTTGTACCTGTAGGAATTTGAACGGGTCCGTTCAATCCTAATTTCTTAAGAATAAGCCATAATCCACCCATCAACCCGAGCACAAGAAACAGAGCCATAATAGCGCGGAGAAATTCAGTTGATTCCATAATTACTCTTTCTTCTCATGTGCGTCCGGCGCTTCAACGGCCTTAGCCAATTCTGCGGCGTCAAACAGGGCGTCAAACGGATTGGGTTGGTTATTGGCTTTATAGACATAGGACATGACCTCGGCAACCGCCAAAAAGGCTTCAGAGGGAATAGGGCTTTCCAACTCGATTTTGGCAAGCATCTCGGCAAGCACAGCATCTTCGCGAACCTTGACGCCATTCTCAAAAGCCAGCTGCAAAATCTGCTCGGCAATTTTTCCCCGTCCGGCTGCGGCAATGCGTGGTGTCAGGTCATTTTCATCGCCGACTTGAAGGGCCACAGCAGTCTGATTTTTAGGCTTTTTGCTTATATTTGAAGGGGTTACGCCATTTTCATAAATATCAGTGGTGGGGGGCTCTTTTGGCATGGTTCTCGCAATGATGTTTAAGGAAATACAGATCCATAAGTAAACATAAGGGTAAGGATCATGACAATTGAAAATATCGGCCTTTTTCAGGCTATGAACGCAAAAATGAGATATTTGGCTCAACGCCAGAACGTAATTTCCCAGAATGTCGCAAACGCTGACACCCCTGGCTATGTCTCCCAAGATCTCAATAAAGTGGATTTCTCTCGCATGGTCGAGAGAGTTGGGTCTCAAAATAAAATGCATGTATCGTTGGAGACGTCAAATCCAGCACACCAATTACCTGAAAATCAGGCGGCAAATCCTAAGGAAATTAAAAACAAGAAACCATTCGAGGTTTCTCCTGACGGCAACGCTGTTATTTTGGAAGAACAGATGGTCCGTTCCAGCGAAACACAAATGGATTATAGCCTGATGCTGAACCTTTATCGTAATAACGTCGATATGATCAAAACAGCTCTGGGTTCAAATAAATAATAGGGAAGGGAGAAAAGAATGTCTGACATCATCAACACCATGAAAATCTCCGGCGCAGGTATGCGTGTTCAAAGTGAACGTGTGCGCGTCATTGCCCAGAACATGGCAAATGCCGACACAGCTCCAAGCAAGCCGGGCGAACTCCCATACACACGCAAAACTATCACCTTCAAAAACCAGCTTGATCGTGAAACCGGCGAAAAGCTTGTTCAGGTTGATAAAATCGAACAGGACAAAAAGGCAGACTACGTTAAAAAATACATGCCCGGTCACCCTGCCGCTGATGCAGACGGATATGTGATGATGCCAAATGTTTCAAGCTTGATCGAAATGATGGATATGCGTGAGGCATCCAAGTCCTACGAAGCGAACCTGAATATGTACACACAAACACGGGATATGGCCGCAAAAACCATTGATATTTTGAGATAAAAGTCACATTTTAACGTTTGATGTGATAGAATAATAAGAGTTCAGAAAAGAGGATAACATGGCAGATATGATCGCAAATCCTGCAGCAGCAGCCAGCGCATATGCCAATACGGCAAAAACAGCATCCATATCGGATGGACTGAGTGGCTCCGCCTCGTCTGCACCACAAACATCCTTCGGGACCCTGTTGGAAGACAGTGTCCGTAATTCAATTGAAACCTTGAAGCAAGGGGAACGGGCGTCAGCCGGTGGAGTTACGGGAACTATGGACCCGTTGACAATCACCCAAGCCATCACAGATGCCAAACTGACATTGGAAACAGTGGCAGCTGTCCGTGACGCAGCTCTTGAAGCCTACAATAAAATCCAAAGTTCTGCGATTTAACTTTATATTCTCCTTTGGCATAAAATTCAGGTTTGCCACGCTGGAGAATCGCGCCTAGAATGCATCCATGAACGAAGAAGAAGTCATCGAACTGGTCCGCGAGTCCATCATGCTCAGTATTGAACTGAGCGCGCCTGTTATGCTTGTTGGACTTGTCGTCGGTACTGCAATTGCCTTGGTTCAGGCCTTAACGCAAATTCAGGAAGTGACCTTGGTCTTCGTCCCGAAAATTCTGGCGATTTTTCTCGCAATCTTTATTGGACTGCCGATGATGACTGTAACCTTGATTGAATTCATGAACGTGATTGCCGACAGGATTGTCGCGATCAAATAGAAAGGCCATAGCAAAACATCATGGCCGAGGGCGATCTCCAAACATTTCTGACAACGGGTGTCTTTGCTTTTATGCTGACATTCGTACGCATGGGAACAGTTCTGCTCTTGATGCCCGGTATAGGCAATGCGTATGTTCCGGGAAATGTGAAGTTGAACTTCGCGCTGGCATTTTCGTTTGTCCTTTTTCCATTGATACAATCAAAAATCCCGACGCCGCTTCCCGGTACATTCATGCTGTTCACTCTGATTATTATGGAGTTTATCGTAGGGATGTTCATAGGAACAATTGCCCGTATATTGCTCTCCGCACTGGATATTGCGGGTATGGTAATCTCGACCCAATCGTCACTTGCAAACGCCCAGATTTTTAACCCTGCCTTTGCCGCACAAGGGTCTGTTGTAGGAGGGTTTATCACGCTGGCGGGGACGTTATTGATTTTTGTCACTGACCTGCATCAATTAATCATTTCGGCTATGATCCACTCTTACGAGATTTTTCCGATAGGGAAGGTCCCTGATGTTTCGTCAATGACCATGTTGCTTGTACGTGAAGTATCCTATGCTTTTCTGGTTGCCATTCAAATGACCGCCCCGTATTTTGTGGTCATCCTGTTGCTCTATATCGGTATGGGGATCATGTCTAAGCTGATGCCGCAAGTGCAGGTTTTTATGATTGCCGTTCCGGTACAAATCTGGATCGCACTTGTGCTATTTACGCTCACAGTATCGACGATGATGTATGCATGGCTCACTTGGTTTGCCAACGGCATGTCCATATTTCTACCGCAAAGCTAAATCAGGAAGCTTATTTTTTTGACACTTCGTATTTGCTGAAGAATTTTATAGTGTCGCTTTGGGCCTGTTTCCATCTAGGCAGTTCGGAATAGGGCATGGTCAGGAAATAGGTCTGACCTTTCCCGTCTTCAAAAATCTGACGGCAAGTAAAGCCCTTTGGAAAAGAAATTTTCTGCATATCCTCTTGGGCCGGGAACTTCTCACCACAAACCTCGCGCGCTGCCATTAGTTTACCAGCATCTTTCAGCTTGTTTTCTGCTTTGAGTTTATCCGCAAGGGCAATACAAAATTCCGAGGTTGGGGCAACATTGGGCGATGTGCAGTCTAATACGGTTCTGCCGCTCGGAGCAGCATCACTGATATAGATAATCTTGATCGGTGAAGAGTGGACAGACTGTAAATTGCGAGGGTCTATTGTGCTGAAATATTTCAGGCCATATTGGTTTCCTGAAGGAAAAGGCTTCGCGCCGCTTTTCTTCATGCTCTCAGAAATCTCGTTAAAATTTATAGTGCGGGCTGCAACCGCCAATGTTCGCCTGCGCCCGTCTTCTGTGACTTTATCAATGGGATCATTTTTGCTGAACATGTGCGCAACGGATGAAGTAAAATCCGGATAGACGAAATCGAGAACGAGCATGGAGTTTGGTGAAATGGTAAAGCTGTCCTCTACATGATCAAAGGGAAGGATGTAGGCTTTGGGGATTTCATATGATCGCTTGCTTCCCGAAAAGGTAACAACTGATTTCTTGGCGTATAGCTTGTCTGACTGAATGTCAGATAGGGACGTAATCCCAATATTATTTAGGAATTTCTGAAAAGTTCCGAGTTGTTCTGGAGGGAGAGGCGTGTCTTCAGCCATCGCCGCCACATTCAGTAAAAGAAGAGCCGCTATGGCAAGAATAACAGATTTAACATGCATGGAACGGATCATGAGAACTCCTGCGAGTAAGTTATATAGGGAAAGTGTATAGAATTTTGAGGGTAGAAACAGTCTTTTTTAGCTAATTCTGAAATAAAAAACCGCCACAAACGGGCGGTTTAAAATCTTTAGGCATATGGACGAAGCAAGACTAGAAGCCTTGACGCTCTCTACGCTTACGGTCCAGCTTACGCCAACGACGAACGGATTCGGCCTTTTCGCGTTTCTTCTTCTCGGAAGGTTTTTCGAAGTCACGACGCATTTTCATTTCACGGAAAATACCTTCGCGCTGCATTTTTTTCTTCAACACACGCAGAGCTTGCTCAACGTTATTGTCACGAACTGATACAGTTACCAACTAAAATCACCCCTTTCCGGTCTAGAATAGGCGGACTTTGTACCATGTTGGGGAATCATTGCAAGTAAAAAAGACAGAAAAACCCACAAAAATCAGGCATTCAGGGTTGACGCTTCAAGCTCATCCCCAAAATCAACCCATTGGTCTGGCCGAAATTGGAAACTCAGATCTCCTACAAGCTGCGATCTTTCAACGGCTCCTGCATATATCTGCTTCATGCGGGATTGCATAGGCGTGCTCAATGGAGTGCGCGTACGCATCACCAAATCAAGGCGCGTAGATGCCTCTGATGGTTGTAAGAAACCGTCAATTTGAACGTCCCCCATTCGGGAAAGGTTAAGGTCAAAGAGGAAGCGCATGCGTCGCCGTTTGCGTTCTGCCTCATCTTCAGGGCTTTGTTCCATTTCCTTGTAATATAAGGGAATTTTATGAATATTCTGATCCCATGTGAACGGGATGTAGACACCGCGCCAATCACCTGAAATGGCGGTATTCTCGCCACGACCGTTACGTGTGATTTCTGTGCTCAAGGCATCAAGTAAAGACTTGCCACGCGCTGATTGACGCAGCAAATCAAGTGCATTTGATGGCATAAAGCTCTCTAGATCTCCGCCCCTGAACAGACTTAGGAAAAGGGTGGCTAAGGCCCCTAAATTAGCGGGATGTGCCGGAGACGGGAGCATATTGGACATGGCGTGGGCTGCGGATGCCGCTGTTAGGCCTGCGCCCAAATTACTTGCAGCCTGCATTTGCAGAAAATCTAGAATATCCTGTAGGCTTGTCCAAATCGGGTTTTTCGCGGCTTCAATGGGCTGACCGAGCGGTTGAACGGATAAAAATAATCTTGAAGCTACAGACGAAGATGACTCGGCGGTGCTTGTGGAGGTGGATATGCCCCCTGGAAGGCCGGCGGTTAAGTTATCTGCCTGAAATTGCATAGCATAATACTGGGGAATGGAGCTGCCTGACGGAAGCAAGGCTAGAATGGGTAGATTTTGGCTTGTCGCTCCAACCATCTGCCCGACTGTTGTAAACGTGCTTAAACCGGCTGTGGAATGTGAACCCGTTCCTCCCGATTGAAGTGTTACGAAAATCTGCCCATTATTAAGTGAGACACTTCTGTTCGTTCCCGAGAGGTCAGGGATATGCCCGATTGCAGCTGACATGGGCGTGGGCGAAGGAGGACTTGTTAAGGATTGAGTTGAGGATATGGGTCCACCAAACGCCGTTTTTGAGGGGGCGGAAAACGGAGATGGTAGAAAGCTTTCTCCCGCATTCTCTGACGCAGAATTCGGGAAAATATGCGTCGCAAGAATTTGGGCATCCAATGATGCGGATGGAGAAAAAAGACCTTGGCCTAAAAGAGCATTTGAGGCGCCATCTTTAAGGGGGCCAATAAGGGAATTATTAGATAAACCAGACAATTGAAGAATATTCTTGATATTTTGAATCAGGGAATTTGACGTGTCATCTGGTGCATCAACAAGGCTGCCTGGTATAGTAATTTGAGAAAGAAGCGCAGCAATGCCCGACTTAAGTGCACCAGTTTGAGGGCCGTTAGCCTGTTGATAGAACTCTACCAATCCGCTGAGGATTTGTTCAAGCGAGCTTGTAGATGCAAGAGGGCCTGCGCCTATATTGTTCAGAGCAGATGGGGAAATCGGGGTAAGACGAACATATTGCCCGATTTCAAGGTTGCCTTTGGCAATGGGGGCATTGGCTCGTGATTCTGCCAAAGATTGTGTTAAAGCCTCTGATTTGGATGAGATGACATTTTCTAACGTCCTAGGATCAATATGCGAGGACCTATCCAGTCGTGTGGGTTCTTGCTGCGTTTCTGCGCGAATGGTTTGAGCAAGTGTAGGGGCTTGTTGCTGGGAGGAACTTGATGATTGCGTAGAGCTATCAGGTCTTATCTGTGCACTTTGGGGAGGTCGACCTGCGGGAACATCAATTTCTATTCTTGTTCCTTTTGGAAGTGATTGACGGTCCTTTAAAACCAACTCAACAAGTCCGCGCTCTGTTTCAACTAAGACACTTCCGCGATCAGTTTGTCCCGTAACTTCACCTCGAAGTTGAACGGGAGAGGCATTGCTCTCAAGACTGGATGGAACGGCAATAAGCTTAACCGCAACGGCTTGAATGGCAGCCTTGACGCTTTGCGTCGCCTGAAGAGGGGGTAAAATGGGCGGACCTGAAGACATGCTACCAGTATAACAGAAAAGCCCCGGAGAGCTAAGGCATAACTGGCCTGTGATCCGGGGCTATTTCAATTATCTTGTTGTGCGGCAAGGAAAACTTAACCGCGACCAGCTTTTAGCAAAGATTTGGCCTCTTCAACCATCTCTTTGTAGGCGTATTGCGCAATCTTCTCGATGTCACCTGCTGCATCACAGTTCGGAGAACGGGTCAGCAATGGGGTTTGGTGACGGATGGTTTCTTTAACTTTTGGGTCCTGGCGAACCATTCCTGCCAAAGGAGGGGACAGACGCAGGAAGTTTTCACAAGCCTTGAGTAAGGTTTTGTATGTTTTCTCGCCTTCGGTTTTACTGCTGGCCATATTAACGACAACAGAAACATTTTTGGACATGCCCGCTGCTGATCCCAATTTGATGAAGGCATACGCATCCGTCAAAGAAGTTGGCTCGTCAGTAGACACCAGTAAGGTGCGAGTTGCGCAGGCCGAGAACATACGCACAGTACGGTCAACACCGGCACCAAGGTCAATGATGACTACATCATAATCGTCTGCCAATTCGATGAGTTGGTCGCGAAGCATGGCAAGACGTTGGCTTGGTAAAGCTGAAAGGGATGCTTGACCTGAACGGCCTGCAATAATATCAAATCCGCCATCTTCGTAACGTTGAACAACTTTATCCAAAGAAAGGCGTCCACGGATCACATCGTTCAAATCGCGCTTTGGCATCAGGCCCAATTGCACGTCAACGTTGGCTAGTCCCAAATCACCATCAAACAGCAAGACTTTCTTGCCCATGCGGCTAAGTGCGTGGGTGAGGGAGATCGAGAAGAATGTTTTCCCGACGCCACCTTTTCCTGATGCAACGGCGAGAATATTCTTTCCGCGCGGGAAAGATGATCCTGACGTATCGGTTGAAGAGATTGATTGTGCGATCTTGGTATCTGTAGCCATTATCGTCATCCTGTCGTTTTGTGGCGTGAATGTGAGGAAGTAGAGGTTTGAGAGCTTTGCTCCGAACGGGCTGACTTTTGATCAGATCCGGACGGAAAGAAAAATGAGGCGAGTTTGCGTGGTGACAGAGGCTCCAGACCATCTGCGACGCTGGTTGTTGCGCTATAATCTGCAAAGGATAGCCCACCTTGTTGAGCGGCGCAAAGCAAACCACCGAGGCGACGCGCAATATCAAGGCGCGTTGCCACCATGCGTTTAACTCCGAGCGCAGAAAAGATGCGTGCCATTTCTCCGGTCTCGATAGCATCGCCTGCTGCGGCAATAGTCAACACGGGTTCAATATCTCCGACAGCGATCAGGCGTGCTAGGGCCGTCATGTCGCTGGTAGCAAACGGATTAATGCCCGGCGTATCAATCAAAATTTGGTCCATATGGCGCAAAGAGGCGATTTGGCGTTTCAAATCTTCCGCAGTCCGCGCCGTCTTGAGCTCGATATTCAAAAGTTTTGTAAATGCCTGAAGCTGTTCAATAGCCCCGGCGCGAACGACATCGGTTGTGATTACTGCAACCTTCAGGTCGTCAAGAACCGCACGTGCAGCTTGCTTGGCAACAACCAGAGTTTTCCCTGCGCCGGGTGTGCCGACAAACATCAGAGCTTTTTTGTAAGGAACACTGGGGAGTGGCGTATAGGTAAATAGAGAATCTAGTGCGCCGACAAAAGCAATTGATGGTTCATCAACGCTGAGAACTTCGGCACAATTTACGATTTGGTCCAGAACTTCTTCGGGGACACCGTGCGAGAGCATGACATCAATAATAGTCTCTGCAAGGCTATCATTCTCATCAATTTCGTCATCATATTGAAGCCAGTCATCTTCATCGGCAACGCTGCCATGAAGTTCTTGTCCGAATTCGAACGCAATAGCACGTGCCCGCGCCGTAGCAGCAGGCATGTCATCCTCGATCGCAGCAGTCACGCGCACCGATTTTCCGCCATTCTCTTCACGAGTAGCGATGATAATGGCGTCTTCTCCAAGAGCTTCGCGCACTAACTGCATTGCTTCGGTCATAGTTTTTGCATAAAACGACTTGAGTCGCATGGGTGGGATTCCAGACTGATTCGCTTACAGTATAGTCAATCTGCCGATTCCTGACCAGCACAATATCAAACAAATATAAAAGGGCGCACCCTATCTGACCACATAAAGGTTAATGGAGTGTTAATAGATTCTTGACCTGAATTTATCTTGAAAAAATCAGGCTGATTATTTGCATAAATAATTAATCGGCCAAAAATATATCATAGGGAGGGGGCGGTGCAGGGTTATTTGCTCATATCCCCTAACAAGTTCAAGACTTCAACTGAAGATGTTTCAACCACGTCGATTTCCTTGAGGGCACCATCAACATCATTGTTGTTGTATTTTTGAGCAGCCTGAATACCGTGCTTATGAACTTCGATATGTGCTGCTTCAAGTTTTTTGAAAGAAGGCAAGTCTCTATAATCTTTAGACGCTTCGGAGTAATACCATTTACCCAAGCGGCAGGATTTGTGATCTGCCAGATTATTTGGATCAAGGTGAAGTCGCCCCGCAGCCATGGAGGAGAGCTTTTTCTTCCAGATAACATGGTCAGATTTGGCGAGGCTAACTGTTGTATGATCGAGTTCAAAATCCGGGAATTTTGAAATAGCAGCAACCAGATCTGTTTCCGATGCATCCATTGAATCAAGCGTATGTCCGACCAGATCCAGACTTTCTTGGGTGGTTGTGGCAATTTCACTGACGTTGGACGAAATTTCCGATACGGCAGCATCCTGATCGCGGACGATAGACATGATTTCCCGCATTTGTTCGGAAACGCGCTCCGCATTTTCTTGAATATGCGAAATTGAGGTTTGGCTAACATCCAATTTTTCGCGTCCTGTGCCGACAGCATTAGCAACGTCTTCCATGAGGGAGGATATTTTGGCTGTAACATCCGTTAGAGCTTGAACTTTTTGCTTAATATCATCTGCTGACTCAGCCGTTTGTTCGGCAAGGCCTTTAACTTCACTCGCCACAACTGCAAATCCTTTTCCGGCTTCACCTGCCCGTGCGGCCTCGATTGTGGCGTTCAGGGAAAGAAGCTTCGTTTTCTCGGAAATGTCTGAAATGATTTTTAGGATACGATGGATTTCTTCTGTGCTTGTAACAAGCTCTTCTACTTTTGCACCGGTTTCGGAAACAACATTGGCGATCTGGTCATTAGCCATCCCAAGTTCACGAGAAGAATGTATACCTTCATTTACGAAGTCAGACATAGTCGAGGTATATTCCCCTACAGATTGAACTGTTTCAACGATTGAGCTGGATGAAGAAGAAAGTTCTTCCAAAGCGGCAGCCATCCCTTGGGAGCGGTGATTGATTTCTTGAGAAATACGGTTGAGCTTCGCGCCATAATTACTGGCTTCATTAATGTGGACAGAGAGAGAAACAGTCCTCTCCATATCGGATTGGTAACGGCCCTTCATCTTGAGAACCGAGTCTTTGCAAGAGGTCAGACCGAATTCTTCACAAACCTGGACAGCTTGAGCGAACTTCCCTTCGCATAGCATTCCTAGCAAGCGCTCCATATCTGTAATCTGTGGGCCGGAAGGCGCAGCAGCCTCCGTCAGGGATACTACAGAAGCATCACTTTGCGAAGGAGAGGTTGATTTTGAGAAAAAAGAGAATGCCATGTGTAAACTTTCAGAAGAGAGAGGAGCTGATAAATTTCTATATATTTATATTCTATCATATAGAAGGTGATACGCCTAGAGTCAGTCGCTTCTAAAGTTCCAATTTTGAGTGATTTGATGTCGCAGTTACTCTTTCGTAAAACAAAAAAACGTTTTACGGCAAATTTAGGGAGATGATAAAAGAAGTGATGAGCCCGAGAGAATTAGAAGTTTAAAGGGCTGTTTGCAAAAGGTGACAAAGGTGCGGGCTTGTCATCCACAAACACGACAGACTTAGGCTTTGCATCTGCTTCAGGCACAGGTGCTGGTGCAGCAGAAGGATCACTTGTTGTTGCTGTAGTGCCACTGCTGGCTTTTCCAAAATCTGCCCCTAATTGGGCGTCGCTCTGAATACCGGGACCGTACACAACGTCATGAGTGATCATTTCAATCCCATTGATGGAAGTGGACGCGTCAATAATAAGTTGTTCTGTATGAGTTGTGGTAATTGCGCCGTAATAGGGGTCTACATAATGTTCCGATTGTGGATCATTAGCTGCATTATAGGTACAGGCGAAACCATCATCCCCAAATATTTCAGGGCTTTCTTCAACCATCTGCTCCCAACTTGTATATGTGAGTGGGGTATATAATTCATCTTGATGTGGATCAAAATCATATTCATCATAGTCGACGATCTCGGTCACCATGGATGCATAGTTCTGTCTGAAAGATGCGGCTTTTTGTTGCTGACGTTGCTGCTCTTTTTCAGGAGATTCATCGTCATCATGACCGTTCAGATAAATGCCAAGATAGTCTTTGTTTGCCCGACCTAGAATTCCGTTGTTGTGAATAAGTGGGTTGAACTTACTGGGATCGTTAATGAGCGCCTCTTCATGAAGGCGGAGCTGTTCATTATGATCCAGATCACGATCAACCGAACCTGTATGTTCGATTTGTTTGTGATCGTCATGTCTTTCTTGTGTTTCGCCCATATTTTTCACACCATCTAATTGCGTAGTATATATATTTGACAGAAAACATTTAATTTTACGTAAATATTTGATTAACAGCCTTGAATTTACCCATATTTGTACGAAAATTGTCCGGGATGAAAAATAGCTCGGCTTTTATCACGGGTGGCAGCCATAAGCCCGTCTTGCGCCCTTTTCATTTGGGGCTGAGGGTGCTATTTCAGAGGGGCAAAATTGCAAGAATGATTCTCTTACGAAAATCTGTCTAACCGGAGAAAATAGAATGAATATCCATGAATATCAGGCCAAAGAACTTCTGGCAAAATACGGCGTAGCTGTTCCGAAAGGAATTCCTGCAATGTCTGTAGAAGAAGCTGCTGCTGCAGTCGATCAACTTCCTGGGCCTTTGTATGTTGTAAAAGCTCAAATCCACGCTGGTGGACGCGGAGCTGGTAAATTCAAAAATAATCCGGAAGGCAAGGGCGGTGTTCGTCTGTGCAAATCCAAAGACGAAGTAAAAGCTGCTGCCGAAGCCATGATGAATCAGGTTTTGGTTACCAAGCAAACAGGCCCTGAAGGAAAAGAAGTTCAGCGTCTGTATGTTACTGACGGTGTGGACATCAAAAAAGAATACTACTGCTCAGTCGTAATGGACCGTGGCACTTCCCGCGTAACTTTCATGGTGTCTACAGAAGGCGGTATGGATATTGAAGAAGTTGCAGAAACACATCCTGAAAAAATTATAAAAGCTTCCATTGATCCTGCATCCGGAATGTCAGGCTTCCACGCTCGTAAATTGGCGTTTGGCCTAGGACTTGAAGGAGACGCGCTGAAATCAGCTCAAAAATTCTTCGTTGCTCTCTATAAAGCATTCACAGAATTGGACTGCTCGATTGTTGAAATTAACCCGATGATCGTAACTGATAAGAACGAAGTTGTCGCCCTTGATGCGAAAATGAACTTTGATGAAAACGCGTTGTTCCGTCAGAAAGCTGTTGCTGAAATGCGCGACGAAACTGAAGAAGATGAAAACGAACGTGAAGCCAAAAACTGGGAACTGTCATATGTTCGCATGGACGGAAATATCGGTTGTATGGTGAACGGTGCAGGTCTCGCGATGGCAACCATGGACATCATCAAACACTATGGTATGGAGCCGGCCAACTTCCTTGATGTCGGCGGTGGAGCAACGACCGAGCGTGTTACTGCAGCTTTCAAGATCATTCTCTCTGATCCGAAAGTTCGCGGTGTTCTCGTCAATATCTTCGGCGGTATCATGAAATGTGACATCATTGCCAACGGCATCATTGCTGCTGCAAAAGAAGTATCTCTCTCTGTTCCGTTGGTTGTTCGTCTTGAAGGAACAAACGTTGAGCTAGGAAAAGATATTCTGAACAACTCGGGACTGCCGATTATTGCAGCTGACAATCTCGATGACGCAGCTCGTAAAATTGTTGACGCAACCAAAAAAGCTTTGGCTGCTGCCTAGTAAAAGAGAAGGAATGAAACAATGTCTGTATTAGTCAATAAAAACACAAAAGTGATCTGCCAAGGCTTCACCGGAGCGCAAGGCACATTCCACTCAGAGCAAGCCATCGCATACGGTACAAAGATGGTTGGTGGTGTAACACCCGGTAAAGGTGGAACCAAACACCTTGATTTGCCGGTGTTCAACACAGTTCTGGAAGCTAAAGCGGAAACAGGATGCAATGCATCTGTTATCTATGTACCGCCACCATTCGCAGCTGATGCGATTCTGGAAGCAATCGACGCTGAAATCGAGTTGGCTGTCTGTATCACAGAAGGTATTCCTGTTCTGGATATGGTCAAAGTCAAACGCGCATTGAGCGGTTCAAAAACACGTCTTATCGGACCAAACTGCCCAGGTGTTATTACTCCGGGCGAATGCAAAATCGGGATTATGCCTGGTCACATTCACAAGCGCGGTAAGGTCGGGATTGTCTCCCGTTCCGGTACGTTGACATACGAAGCTGTTCACCAAACCACAGCTGCTGGCTTGGGGCAGTCCACCTGTATCGGTATTGGTGGGGATCCGGTAAACGGAACCAACTTCATTGATGCGTTGGATATGTTCTTGAATGACGACGAGACCGAAGCAATCATCATGATCGGTGAGATTGGTGGTTCTGCAGAAGTTGACGGCGTTGAATTCTACAAAGCACATGCCAAGAAGAAACCGATTGCAGGCTTCATCGCTGGCGCAACCGCTCCAAAAGGTAAACGCATGGGCCACGCCGGTGCGATTATTTCCGGTGGTAATGACACGGCAGAAGTTAAAATTGCAGCCATGAAGGCCGCAGGCTTCGTAGTTGCAGAAACACCTGCGCACTTGGGTGAGGCAGTTTTGAAAGCAATTGCCGCTTAGGTTTTTAAGTAATATTCTTTATAGAAAGCGGGGGATTTCCCCGCTTTTTCTATTTTCCCATTGCCTTCCTATGAATTTTTTGCATAACTAAAAGAAAAAATTCGAACAGGTCGAGAACATCGTGGCAGATTTTTTGAGACAGGCATGGGAATGCCTTGAGCATCATGACCATGCCGTGTCATTGCAGGAACGCGCTGAATATATCACCGAACTTCTCCAGTCCGATGGGGTGACGCATGAATATGACCTGGGTGATGAAGGACGTAAAAATATTAAAAGCCGCTTTGCTGATCGCCGCGTTGTCTTGAACACGGCTGCAATAGATTCTCTATTAAAAGTTCTCTTCGCACGGAGGCAACTTGTAACTGCAGCCCATACGTTATCCCACATTATTCAGAGCGAAGAGTTCGCACGTGCTTATGTCGGTTTATCAGGGGATATTGTTAAAGAATCGGATGATTTAGGGGAAGCTGCTCGACAAATTTTTACACGAGAGGCATATCTGATTGCATACGAATTAAAGAGGAGCATGACTTTTCTGGGGCCTCCTGACCGATATAATTCCGGATACCATTTTGATCTTCAAAAACTACACGCAGCCTTTTACAGGATGTGTGATAAATCAGATTTATTTACCTTTGAAGGAGCGCGAGCCGCAGCATCACATCCTCTGGGGCTTGTTGCGGAAGAAGTCTCGAACTGTGCGATTGATCTGGCAAATGCACAATTGGAAGCCGCGCAGACTTTGGTTATCGCGGAGCATTTCTTGAAGGTGGCAAAACCTGAAAATAAGGCGCATGCGCTGTCTTCCGATGTTAAAAAAGGAGTGCATTTGAATGCACAATTTTATCTTAGGTCATTAGAGCTTTGGCTGAATGCGGCTCAGAAATTTGAAAGCTATGCTCGGGAAATTTCCCCGGGCGTATACGGGCAAGTCCCTGAATATGAATTTTAACATAATTTAAAGTCCTCTATCGCTGAGGAGTGGGAAGTTGAAATGTCAGTGTCACTAGAAGATTGTCTTGATCAACAAATTGTTCTTAGGAACGCATATGACGCGATTGTAGGGCATGCAGAAACGCCGCTTCAAATGAAAGCGGCAGAGTTCTGTCTTGGTGAGTTGGCCGCCGCAGAAAACAGAAATGCGTCCTCCGCATCAAGGGTGCATGCGCTAACTATTTCGTTCTTGAAAAGGGCGCAGGTAAGGACTCGTTTTCATGTGTTTGCGCTGGCAGATTTGGTGCAGTTGGATCATGTGAGTAAGAAATTTGCACAAAATGAGGCGAGACAAAATCCGGAATCTTTAGTCTATAAAGGATGTCATGATTTGGTGGCGCGGCGGCGGGATCAAATCGTTAATATTCAAGTAAAAATGACAAATTTTGAAAGACTAAGGAAAGGGCTGTCCAAAGTATATCCTGTAATGGAAGATGAGGATAGGGAGCTGAAATGCATGCGTGCGAGCTTCAAAGTAGCGGCAAATAACTCGAACAATCATATCAAGTTAATCAATCTAAGGGATAAAACCGGAATAGTTGATTGGGATTACATGCTGGGAAATAAACCTGCTGTGGCACCTGCGGCTGAATTAGCAGTCATGCAAGATAGACTCCTTCAATTTCTACCGGTAGAGGCAGATGCTGCCCAACAAGAAGCGCATCAGGCATTAATATTTCTGGATATGGTTAGGTGCCATCAACATTGGCTAAAAACTGTGGCGGGATCAGCTTTTCCCCAAGAGGAAGTGGCTCAGCTAGCTGAGCTCGCAGGGTTCTTAGAAAATCATATTCAAATTGGGATGGAGGTATCTGAAGGGCTAACTGCTGATCTGGAAAAAGTAACCTCCATGGGACGGGTAATCGCTAACCCGACAAAAATGCCCTCATTTAAGTAAAAAGCCTCTTTGAAGGCGGTTGTTTTTGGGATATTCTACACTCCATGACAAGTTTAGCTACATTACCTGAAGATATTCAAAGTCTCATCGTAAAACTCCCGTTCCGCGTGGGGTATTACATTTCCGCGAGCGATACGACCGGAGGAGATGAAGCTGATGATGCAGAAATGCGCGCATTGGAAAATATCGTAACATTCTATGTTGAAGATACTTTGAAATCGGAGTTCGCGACGGAAGCAATGCTGGAAATGCTCCGGAAAAGAGAGCACTGGGAGGCATGGAAGGAGCATATCGAGATCGTTCCTGAAGAATGTTTGAAAATGTCCGAAGCTCTTATCGGATACATCGAATTAAAAGAAGTTGTCGCCTTCAAAAATAACCTGCTCGAAATAGCAATCTCTGTTGCACAGGCTTATCGCGAATTTGATCATAATGTTTCTACATTTGAAAAATTTTCTACCTATTTTGCTATTCTGTTGAAAAGAATTCAGGCGCTGATGGCAGGACAGGAAATTCAGTCTACGGATGCAATGCTTAATATTAGCCGTGAAGAAAAAATGGCAATCGGGCTATTGGCCGACTCATTAGGCATCCAGGTTAAACTCTAATCAATTTATCGCGAGGACAGCATGTCGGGCTTGCAAAGATTTGTTCCAAAAGAGCAGGAATTACTCTCTGGGATTTTATACCGTATCGGGTATTGGATTTCCCATGTTGATGATACGGATGAGGGAGATGAATCAGAGCAAATCGAACATCGCCAGTTAATGGGGTCGTTACAAAAAATATCTAAAGCAGCCAAAGCAGGTGCGCTTGTAAACGAAATGGCCTCGGAGTCTCTTCGGCAAGAGCAAAGCTGGGGCCGCTGGCAAGATATGAATGATGCCATTCTCGATGACGTATCATTTGCGGCAACCTTGGTAAAAGGGCAGGGTACGCCTGAGGAATATAATGTGTTCTCGAAGGCGTGTATGATGATTGCAACATCTGTTGCACACGCTTTCCGGGAAGAGCCGGACAATATGCCTGAAAATGACGGGTATTTCTCGTGGCTGGCTGAAAAGGCGAATAATCTGGTTATGTCCCTGACAGATAAAGAGGGGATGAAAGATCTTAATGTTTCTCCCGAAGAAGATAATGCACTGCATGCGCTATGGGACATTCTTAGAAAATGACCTTGCCGCTTAATCCGAAAGAAAAACAGGAACTGGCGCGCATTATGTTGCGATGTGCTATGTGGGTTTCTATCTCGGATGAGGCCGGAGGTAACTCCTCTCAAAGTGCAGAAGAGCGTGTTTTGAAACGTCGTATTCAGACGCTCTATAAATCAGCAAGAACAGGAACAGATGAAAGGGAAATTCTGGGGGTTATCCTCTCGAATACCCAATATTGGCGGGCATGGTGTGAAGATTTGATTTCCCTGATGCCCGAGATTAGGTCAGTCTCCCCAAGATTTCCTATCCCGATGCGAAAAATTGCCTTGGGGTTGGCGACAGATGTGGCTACCGCTTTTGAGGAGCGTTCGGCTTTATCATCCTTCTTAATGCGCACAGGTTTGCGGTTTAAATCCATCTTTTCAAAGTCAGATTCCTTTCTCTCCCCTGAGGAGAGAGCAAGCATTTCCGCCAGTGAAATGGCAGCTTTGAAGGAGTTAGCTCTGGCTCTGGAAATATCGGATTTTCATATTTAGGAATCCCTCTTGTATCTGGGACAATTTAACCCAAATTAACCTGAGAATTCTGAGTATTTTTTCTCAAACGGGGCTGTATTCCCGTATGACAAAAGTGCTAATATCTCCAACCAATTCATCCGTTGATAACAATTTAGAGAACAAGACATGTCGAGCGCATCAAATCTCAAAACTATTCTTACAGGCGTGAATGCCGAATATATTGCAAACTTATACCGAGAATACCTTAAATCTCCGATGTCGGTAGACTCAAGCTGGCAAGCAGTCTTTGCTGAAATGCAGGATGATGAAGCTGCACTCCTCAAACAAATGGTAGGGGCAAGTTGGGGCGAAGGCGAATATCGTGCGCCATCTGTTCCATTCGGACATATGAACGCCGATGCCGATCAAATTACAACCTCGCACGCACCGGCAAATCAGTATGCACGCAGAAGTGCTGGACGTGATGGTTTAAACCAAAGCGAGATTGAACAGGCAACGAGAGACTCGATCGCGGCACTTATGATGATCCGCGCATATCGTGCCATGGGTCACTTTGCTGCTGATCTGGACCCTCTGGGACTGAAATCATCGGAATATCACAAGGAACTTGATCCAAGCTTCTATGGATTTGGCCCGCAAGATGTTAACCGCAAGATTTATATCGGCGGTGTTCTGGGGATGGATTACGCAACCATCAAGGAAATCCGTGATGCCTTGCATGGTATTTACTGCGGTAAAATCGGTGTGGAGTTCCTGCACTCAGTTTCTCCTGAAGAAAAAAGCTGGATTCAACAACGTATCGAGGCAACTCGTAACCACACATCCTTTACACACGAAGAAAAACAACGTTTCTTCGACCATTTGGTTGCTGCAGAAGGCCTAGAGCGGTTTATTCATACCAAACATGTTGGAACAAAACGTTTCGGGGTAGATGGTGGTGAGAGCTTTATTGCATCTCTTGAGGAAACAATTTTCCGCTGTGGTGAACTTGGATGTGAAGAAGTTGTTCTTGGGATGGCGCACCGTGGCCGTCTGAACGTTTTGACCAATGTGGTTGGTAAACCATATACGGCATTGTTTGCTGAGTTTCAGGGTATGTCTTCCAATCCTGAAGACATTTTGGGAACAGGTGACGTAAAATATCACTTGGGCTACACCAACGATAAAAAATATGGTGAAAACACTGTTCACTTAACATTGACTGCCAACCCGTCCCACTTGGAGGCGGTTAATCCTGTGGCAATCGGTCGTACACGCGCTAAGCAATTCCAGCGCGGGGACTCCGAGCGCAACAAAGTTGTCCCGATTTTGATCCATGGTGACGCGGCATTTATTGGTCAGGGTGTTGTTGCCGAGACACTGATTATGTCAGAATTGCACGGATACCGTGTAGGTGGAACGATCCACATCGTGATTAACAACCAGATCGGCTTTACCACAATGCCGAAATACTCACGTTCTGGACCTTATTGTACTGATATGGCGAAAATCCTATCGGCGCCGATTTTCCACGTTAACGGAGATGACGTTGAGGCCGTGATCCATGTATCCCGTCTTGCTGCGGAATTCCGTCAGACCTTCAAGAAAGACGTGGTGATAGACATTTTCTGCTACCGTCGTTATGGGCACAACGAGGGAGATGAGCCTTCCTTTACCCAGCCTCTGATGTACAAAAAGATCAAGACGCTGGATAACGTTCGTGAAATTTATGGTCGCACATTGGTCAGTCAAAAAGTCCTAAGTGAAGATGAAACCAATGCCGTTGTTCTGAGCTTCCAGAAAAAGCTTGATGAGGCATTTGAAGCAACCAAGAGCTTCAAGCCGAATAAGGCAGATTATCTGGAAGGCTATTGGGCAGGCTTGCGTGTAGCGCATGGTGATGCGCGCCGAGGAGAAACCGGAATTTCGAAAGAAAAGTTCGAGCATCTTGGAAGAGTTTTGACCAGCTATCCGTCCGATTTTAACATCAATCCGAAAATTGCCCGTCAGCTTGAGCAAAAAGCGGACATGTTCAAAACAGGGGAAGGATTTGATTGGGCAACTGCTGAAGCCTTGGCTTTCGGGTCCTTGCTGGATGAGGGGCATCATGTGCGCCTGTCCGGAGAAGATGTTGGTCGGGGAACATTCTCCCACCGCCATGCCATTATGTACGATCAGGAAAACGAGAACAAATACTTACCTTTGCGCAATATATCTGAAAATCAGGCAGTCTTTGAAGTTCACGATAGTCCGCTCTCAGAATTTGCTGTTCTTGGATTTGAACTCGGGTATTCATGGGCTGAGCCAAAAGCACTTGTCATTTGGGAAGCGCAGTTCGGTGACTTCGTCAACGGTGCGCAGATCATCATTGATCAGTTCTTGGCGGCATCTGAAAGCAAATGGTTGCGTATGTCGGGTCTTGTAATGCTCTTGCCGCATGGATTTGAAGGGCAGGGGCCTGAACACTCATCAGCCCGTCTTGAACGCTTCTTGCAACTCTGCGCAGAAGAAAACATGCAGGTCACCAATATCACGACCCCTGCAAACTACTTCCACGCATTGCGTCGTCAGCTTCACCGCGACTTCCGTAAGCCGCTTATTAATATGGCGCCTAAGTCATTGCTGCGTCATAAACTGGCAGTGTCTAAAGCTGAATTGTTCACGGAGCAGAGCACATTCCACCGTGTTCTGTGGGATGACCACCGCGCCGAACTGAAACAAGGCAAAGACGTAAAACGTATCGTTCTGTGTAGCGGTAAGGTCTACTATGACTTGATGGAAGAGCGCAATAAGCGGGAAATCAAGGATGTCCATATCCTGCGTTTGGAACAAATTTATCCGTTCCCTGACAAAGTATTGGAAGAAGAGCTGGCCCAATATCCGAATGCAGACGTGGTATGGTGTCAGGAAGAACCTAAAAACCAGGGTGCTTGGTTCTTCGTCAACCCAATGATCGAAGATGTTTTGACAGCCATTAAGCATAAGGCTGGTCGTCCGAAATATGCAGGCCGCATCGCAACGGCAGCACCTGCAACGGGCTACGCTAAACGTCACGCGATGGAGCAAGCAAGGCTGGTTGATGAAGCCATTACTTTGTAAACGACAAAAGAAGTTAAGAAAAAAGGCGGAGGATTCTTCGCCTTTTTTATATCTGTACTCTGTGACTTAGCCGCGCTTCGCTGTAGTCTTTGTGGCGGCTGTACCGAGGCCAATATCTTTTGCCAATTTACTGCGTTGTTTGGTGTAGTTGGGAGCAACCATGGGATAATCATGCGGCAATCCCCAACGTTCCTTATATTGCTCGGGCGTCATATCATAGGCAGTTTTTAGGTGACGTTTCAGCATCTTGAGTTTTTTACCGTCCTCTAGGCAAACAATATAATCAGGCATAACTGATTTACGGATGGGAACGGCAGGTTGTGGACGTTCTCCGATTGATGTTGCTGCCTTTGTTTCGCTGCCCAAAGTAGATAGGGTGCGATAGATGCGCTCGATCAGGGCAGGGATTTCAGGGGCGGCAACTGTGTTGTGCGAGAGGTGGGATGCCACAATCTCGGCAGTATAAGAAAGTAATTCTGAATGTTTATTATTGTCTGCCATAAGGATACACCGTCAAATTAAATAAAAATAAGTCTTATTATTTTGGTATATCTAAATATTCGGAGTAAAATCAAGTAATATTATAATTGGAGTTATGCAAGTTCACGGCCGCGGTCACGTGCTGCCAGAACGGCGCGAGTCATAATTTCCACCAATCCATGTGCATCATCCATGAGCACCGTGAGCGCCGCTTCGGTTGTCCCACCAGGGCTTGTCACATTCTGTCGCAAGGTTTCAGCGGAAGTCGTAACATCGACGGAACATAGAGCGCCCGCACCTATCACAGTCTGTCTCGCTAATGTCATAGAGAGTTTAGGAGGAAGCCCGACATTTTCCCCTGCTTTGGAGAGTGCTTCAATCAAATGAAACACATAAGCAGGACCTGACCCTGAGACGGCTGTCACGGCATCCATCAAATCTTCATCGTCAATCCACTCGGCAATGCCTACGCTAGAGAGGAGCAATGAGGCTAAGTCTTTCTGGAATGTAGTCACATGCGCGTTGGAACAAAGAACACTCATACCATATCCGATAGCTGCGGGCGTGTTGGGCATTACGCGAATAATCGGCTGTGATGTGCGCGTCAGCTGTTCAAAATATGCAATCGTTTTGCCTGCCGCAATCGAGATAATAAGTGTCGTAGGTGAAAGAAGTGCGCTGATTTCCTGAACTGTTTGGGTCATTACCTGCGGTTTGACGGCCAGAATAACTGCATCAAATGACGCGTCATGAATGTCAGAGGCTACGCGGTATTGGGCATCAGAAGAAGCTGGGTCAACAACTGTGATGGACAGGCTCGGGTGTTTTGTTGTCCAGCCATTTAGTAAAGCACCACCCATCTTGCCGCAACCGACCAACAAAATGTGGGACTGGGAAACGGGGGGAGGCATCATGATTTTTCCTGAACAAATAAATTACGACAGACCGACGGTCGGCATCAGAGCAAGCGCAAGCTGATCTTCATCATGGGTCTTTTCGGAAGCCAGCATCATAAATGCAGGATAATGCATATCACATTCTTCCATAGTGATTTGGATCAGATCAGCCAGCTGGTCAACAATTTCCGGTCCAACAGACAAACCACGCAACATTTGCGTATAACGGAAACATGGGATCATGCTCTCGACTGAGAGATGAAAATGCCCAAGCCATAATTGTGTATTGATCTCGTTAATGGTTCGACAGGCTTTCTCATAATGGAAATCTGCCAATCGAACATCATACTCGG
Organism: Alphaproteobacteria bacterium; assembly: GCA_003245575.1. Lineage (GTDB taxonomy): Bacteria > Pseudomonadota > Alphaproteobacteria > Micavibrionales > Micavibrionaceae > UBA1573. Next base: position 53,914 of record QKCR01000091.1, read on the forward strand.
CGCAAAACTGGATAACTTCCTGAGAATCGTTCCACAAGAACATCATGCGATAAATTCCGTGCTTCCCTTGAAGTTCAAGGTACAATTCATCCCTGTTCATACGGGAATAGGTCCAGTTCTGACGAACCAGAATATCCTCAACTCCGTCCAAAGGGTTGGAATATTCTTCCATATAATTGTCCTCAAGGGCTTGGTTGGATAACGTCATTCTTGATCTCCCCGATCCGAATCTGGGTTAAATTTTGCACATTGGCAAAATTAGGCACGTTTCTTAGCAGGCTTTTTTGTCGCTGATTTTTTAACAGCTACTTTTTTCGCCGGAGCTTTCTTGGCAGCAGGCTTCTTAGCAGCGGATTTTTTAGGGGTATCTTTTTTGGCAGGAGCTTTTTTCGCAGCAACTCCAAGAAGAGCTTCCAGCTCCGCAATACGGGCTTTCATTTCTTCTTGCTCAAGGCGCAGTTTGGTCACGACGCCTTGCAGACGATCAACATCATCATTAGCAGCTGAACCGGAAAGAGGGGATGCCGGAAATTTCTCACCCATTTGGTCTTTCAGGCCTTCACCGACTTGTTTACCGATAGCGGCCAAAACACTGGCGGCTCCTCCGGCAACACGGGTCAAATCATCAAAAAGTTTGTTGTCGAGTGGCATGACAGATCACCTTGCACTGCAAATAATTTTTTAGGAGTGGAAAGAGTGTTACCACCAACAGGGAAGGCTTGCAACCACTCCTAAAAGGGCTTAATCAGGTTTCAGTGGATAACATTCCGGAATACGGAAAGGATAGTGAAATGATTATCGTTACTGGCGGGACAGGCTTTATCGGATCAAACCTTGTGGCAGGGCTTGAAGAGGCTGGTCACAAGAGAATAGTAATATGCGATAGTCTGGGTTCTGAAGATAAATGGAAGAATATCGCGAAACGGAGATTGCATAACATCATCCCCCCGAGCCGCCTGTTGGAATATCTGGATGAGCACGCAGGGGAAGTTGAAGCTATCTTCCATATGGGTGCTATCTCTTCAACGACCGAAAAAGATGCGGATTTGATTATCGAGACAAACTTTGTTTTGACGCGCACTCTATGGAATTGGTGTGCCCGTAACAAAGTTCGTTTCATATACGCATCATCCGCCGCAACTTACGGAGACAGAACAGAAGGCTTTGATGACGAAGATACTCCTGTCTTTTTATCAAGTTTGCGTCCGCTAAACCCTTACGGCTGGTCTAAACACCTGATGGATAGGTACGCATCAGGGATTATCTATAAAGAAGAAGAAGGGGGAGTACCCCCACAATGGTGTGGTCTAAAATTCTTTAACGTCTATGGACCGAACGAATATCATAAAGGCGATCAGATGAGCGTAGTCTGTAAGCTCTACCCTCAGGTCGCAGCCGGAGCTTCGGCCCGATTGTT
>QKCR01000146.1 GCA_003245575.1 Alphaproteobacteria bacterium
GAATATATTGCTCCAAAGTATAGAACAAATGTACCGGGTTCGCCGATATCTCGCCACCGGATGCTGCCATATGGTTAAACACCTGAGATAATATTTTGAATGCCGTACGGGTTGAAAGTCCGTCCATCCCTTCATTCTGTCCGGCTTGTTCTTTGTATTCATCATGCGATTTGGCTTTAGTATCAACATGCTTCATAGATTCGCCGTCATACACTTTCATCTTCGAGTAAATGCTCGAATTCTTCGGCTCAACCAATCTGGTCAATACTGCAAATTCTGCCATCAATTTTAGTGTTTGCGGTGCACATGGAGCGTTAGCCAAAGAGCTGCCTTCAATCATCTTCTTGTAGATATCGACTTCTTTGGACACACGCAGAGAATATGGCACTTTTACTGTGTATACACGGTCAAGAAATGCTTCATTATTTCTATTGTTTTTGAATCCGGCCCATTCACTTTCGTTCGAGTGCGCAATGATAATTCCGTCAAAAGGAATGGCTCCCATCCCTTCGGTTCCTTTATATTTTCCGTCTTGTGTAGCGGACAAGAGCGGGTTCAGAACCTTGATCGGAGCTTTAAACATCTCGACAAATTCCAAAATCCCACGGTTCGCAAGACACAATCCGCCGGAATAGTTATACGCATCCGGATCATTTTGAGGGAAACGCTCCAATTTTCTGATGTCAACTTTTCCGACAATTGCAGAAATGTCCTGATTGTTCTCGTCTCCCGGTTCTGTCCGCGCACTTGCAATTTGATGGGTTGCAGACGGATAGACTCTTTCAACTTGGAACTTAGTAATATCTCCACCAAATTCTTTTAGTCTTTTTGCAGCCCATGGGGACATAACTGCCTTATCAAAGTAGCGTTTTGGTATCCCATATTTCTCGGAAACCATACCTGACCATTTCGGGTCAGCAAAAAGTCCCAATGGAGACTCATTGATTGGAGACCCTTTAATTCTATAGATCGGGTATTTTTCCATGAGCTTTACAATGCGTTCAGCCAAGGAAGACTTTCCACCACCGACAGGGCCCAAAAGGTACAAAATCTGGCGTTTTTCTTCCAAACCTTGTGCAGATTTCCGGAAGTATCCGACTATATCCTCGATGACATCTTCCATACCGAAGAAATCTTCGAAGGCTTTGTAAGTCGAGATTTTTTTATTGGCAAAAATGCGTGATAATACTGGATCTTCACGTGTATCAATCCGTGTCGGCTCTCCGATCGCAGCTAGCATTCTTTCCGCCGCGGAAGCATAGGCCAATTGATCCTTGCGGCAGAGTTCCAGGTATTCAACCAACGACATTTCACTTGGGAGACGGTCATCGTAACCTTCCCGATAAGCAGAGAAGAGATCATCTCCGCTATTCGAAGGCTTGGAATCGTTCACCGGTTGGCGGACTTGGGCTAGATCTGATGTTTGTTCTGGCAATAGGTTTTGGTCGCCAAGTTTGGCGGTCGTGTCATTCACGGCTAATTCTCCCTGTTCTGGATATATGATATTTTTTTAATTATCCCGAGGATGAACCCATTTTGTTTGCTTAGTCAATAGATTTTTTTTCGTATTATTTTTTGTCCACTTTAAGAGGTAAAAAAAAGACCCTGATAACATTACGTTTTCAGGGTCAAGTTACGTACTGCCTGTACGAAGTACGGCGTGGTACTAGGAGAGGAAGAACTTAGTTAATATTTACGACCGGAGTACACACGGCATGATCTATGATTTTCGGGTGCCATCTGTAGCTGCCGAAGTAATAATTTAAAATGATCGGCTTCTCGCCTTTGGCTGTTACCGTGCACTTCTGGTACTCGGAGTTAAAGGCACTCACGATCTCATGTTCCGGATCATATCCTTTGGCTCTAGTAAAGGTGTAGAGAATATCCAATGCGTTATTATCGGGAATATCAAAGATCAACGCATTATCGCCGCCTTCACACTCGATCTTGCTCTTACAGGCTGTCACCTGATAAATCTCGCGTACAGAGTTAAAGCTCGGCTTACTGAAATATAGCGTTTGTTCAGTAGAAGTGGCCACATGATACGCGTCGCGCAAAGTCATTGCGGTTGGTGAGACGGCTGCGGTAAAGGCGGCCGTTAAAGACAATGCGATGGCTAGTCTTTTCTTATCAAAGATCAAATCGCCATCTTCATCGCGCTTGTAATCTCTCTTGAAGTGGCGCGGGTCTGTGGAGTTTTCCAGAGCCTCTTCACCATTGAACATGCGATAAACTTTTCCACGGAAAGACGCATTAAGTGTTCCGTCTTCTCCGTATTTCTTGCTCTCACGCGCAAATGAAATGTATTTCAAATAGGCTCCGGTGGCCTTGAAGGCTCCGGCAACAGCCCAACCGACAGGTCCGGTGTAATGCTTCACAGCTCTTCCGAAATCAACTGCATAATCATACATTTTGTTGAAGCGTTCCGCAGCTCGTACAACTTCATTTACTTTTTTCATGAACTTGTTGTGGAATACGGCTTGCCCCACTTTATGAACCCATCCTTCTTTTTCGGCGGCGTCAACTTTTTCGGCGCGATCTTTCTTTGCTTCGGCATTCGATGCCTTTTCACTTTTTTCTATTGATTTCAGAAAATCCTTCAGTTCATCTGATTTGTTGGTGGTCATTTCTATCTCCTATTTTTGTTATCTGTTTTGTTTTTTCAATTATGGGCAGAGCCCACCTGCTGTTAAGCAGGCGCTGCTCCTGCAAAAGCCATTACCGGATCGGGTGTTTTCTTGATTTCCTGTTCGCCCAAAGCCTGGAAATCATAGGTAAATCCGACGCCTTTGGCGTAAGCTGCTTTCAGCTCACCGGCAACCGGCTTTCCGGTTTTCTTGCGCTCTTCAAAAATACGCTCTGCTACAGCAACACCGACTTCAGATTCCACGATGTTTTTTACAACACGAGCACCTTGTTCCTTGCTGTAGAGATCGGATACGACCCCTTCTGCAGCCTCTTTCGGCAGAGTGATTTTCAAGTCAGGGTTTTTGGCTTTGTAGCGTTTCTCAAGCTTGACGGCTTCACGCTGCGCAATGCTGACAATGGCCTCTTCCGGCAGGAAGTTTGCAAATACGATTTGCGTTCTGTTCAAGAACTCGGGCGAGAACGTACCGTCACGATAGATCCGCTCTTTTACTTTGGCTTGCGCCTCTTCCTGAGACAAAGACGGGTCGAGAAACACGTCCTGACCGTAGTTCGAGGTCATGACAATAATCGTGTTTCTCAGGTCACCGACTTCTCCGTCCTGACCGGTAATCTGCCCTTTATCAAGAGCCGTCAGTAAGGTTTGTTTAATGTCTTTGTGCGCCTTTTCAATCTCGTCAAGTAGCACAACAGAATATGGCTTATCTTGAGCGGCTGCGATTAACAGACCGCGTTCGCCATATCCGACAAGGCCCGGTGGTGCGCCGATCAGACTCGATACGTTTTGGCTTTGCTGGTAATTTTCCATGTTGAATGTCGACAGGAATTTTTCTTTTGATCCGTAAATCAGTTCCGACAATGTTTCTGCCACAAATGTCTTACCGACACCTGACGGACCCAAGATCAGGAATACACCAATCGGCTTATCCGGATTGTTTCCGCCTGCGGCTGCAATTTTCAGTGAGGACGCAATTTTACGGTTCATTCCTTCCTGATTAAGGACGACATCATTCAGAAGATTTTCCGAATCCGCCATCGCGTCCAGCATGTGCGGGTTGATTTCAGTTTTGGTCAATTTCTTTGACAATTCTTCTGCATATTCAGGTGGTACACAGACAGGAAAGTGGAGAATATCCGATTTTTCCTTGATTGATCCTACCATCTTGCCGATGCTGGACTCATAACGGGCAACATTGACTTTTGCCTCACGAATTTTCGGATTCTGGTGCAAATTGGTATCAAAATCTGCAAATTTTAAGATTGCTGCCGTATCCATCTTGCGGAAACGATCGGCAGGAATGCCTTTTGCAGACGGATCACCTTTCTCTGCCAATTCAACCAGGACATCGCGTGCACCATCAGCTTCTTTTTCAAAAGCCTTTGCGTCATCTGCCTCGAGTCTGGCAATTGTTACACCTTCATTATGGATCATCTCTTCGAAGTTTTTAATTTCTGCCTGCAATTTACGGACAGAATGTCTTGCGCCTGTCCACTCTTCCATAGACTGGTCCATTTCAATGCGGACAGTTTCACGCATACCGATCAGGCTTTCTTTTTCTTCTTCGGATGCGGCTGCAATTTGCTTCTCGATATTTTCGATCTGGGTCTCACGATCAAAATATCCTTCCGGCTTTGAATGCATTGTCAGTTGGTATCCGACTGCAACTTCGTCCATAAAGCGGACAGCGCGTTTCGGCTGAACATAGTTGAAGATTTTAGGGTATTGTGTCGTGATCTCGATAATCTTACGCAACGATTCATCTTCAAAGGTAATTCCGTTTGTGCCGTATCCTTCTGCGTGTTTACGCAAGATCGCAAGAAGTTCGCCTTTATCCGGCTCTTCTACTTTGAATACAGACAAATCAGCCATAAAAGTCGGGTGGGATTCATGAAGATCTTTCAGAGAATCTTCACTAGCAACCATCAAAATGTCCAGATAGTTTGATCCGTTATCGGCATCATCCAGAATATGGACAATATTCCCGTGACTTCCTGACGTAACACCGTTGATAAATCCCGTGCCATCTTCAATTACGAGCAACGGCTTGACGCCACGACGATCATGAATGGATTTCAGCTCTCGCATCACTTCGTTGAATTTTGTCTCGGCCTGAGATGGCGCCGACGAGTTGAACAGTGCGTTCACATTCAGCCGGTAGAACGGACGGACCATTAATTGGGACGGAGTTGATTCATCTTGTTGTGTGTGAACCAGAGCACGAGCCAATGTCTTTTTCCCGACGCCTTTTCCACCAACAATTGCTACACTTTTTCCGGCTCCGTTTGACAGGTGAAGCAGACGGGTCAGGTCGGCTAGTTTCTGGTCAGATCCTTCGATATATTCGAATTCAGGGCACTCGACCTTAAGAAAATCGGCATACGGAACCATGATTTCACTGTTCAGTTCTGACTTGGATTTCAATGACATTATTCAATCTTTCTCTTCTAATAATTCTTTTGCTTTTCGTTCTTCAGAATGTGCAGGGCGGTGAACGGTTCTGATACCGCCCTGCGGGACTTGATTTAGGGAATATGGTTAGCGATTAACCGAGGCTTGGACCTGCTCGATGTTGTTCGACATAGCTGTCAACAATACCTTTTGCTTCATCCTTGCCGATCTGCTCTTTGGCTTCACGACGACCATCGGCGACGGTGTTGGCCAGGTCTTCGGTCGACTTTACAACGCGGTCGGTTGCTTCAATGATCGCCTCTGTCAGCCCTGCACTTGTGATGCGCTCTTGCAAGAGGTTGTCAGAGAAGTCATCAATCTTGACCTGCATATCAACCAGATCTGTGATGGCTTGATCCAGACGGACGTTACGACCTTTCTGATCTTTAACCAGATCACCAAGAACCTGATCTGTTGCCTGACGGGCGGAAGACGTGAAGTCTGCCAACATATCGCGCAACATGTCTGTCTTTTGACCGGCGACAGCCGCTTCCAAAGACTTGAGGGTCATGACCAGCTGGGATGCAACTGCAACGGCACCATTGGTTCTGAGCTCTTCTGCATCAAGACGTTTGCCTTGTACCAAGCCACTCAGCGCGGTGAACTCTGCCTCGCGGCTTGCCAAAATCTGGCGGAAGTTCACAACGGAGTCTCTGGTCGGCAGGAAGGCGTTCAAGAAGACTTTACCATCCTTAATATCGGTGATCAGTTTCTCACGTGCAGAAGAGTTAAACTCAAGATCCTTCTCTTCTTCTGCAAGGCGGGATTCCGCTGATACATCCAGATCAATCTCCGTTTGGGTTGATTTGTAGGCTTTCTCGGAACCGGCAATCAGCAGATATTGTTTATCTACAATGTTCTGCGCAGCGTGCGAGAATGTCTGGATTTCACCTTCGAGGGCAGTAAAGCGGTCGATACATCCGTTAAACTGGATAATTGCATCTTCAATGAATTTCTGGGCGTTACCGACCAAACCTTCACGTTTGCCTTTATATTCGTTACCGGTGATTTCCAGCAATTTACTGATGGCCATGTAGTCATCATTGCCTTGCAGATTTGCAGTCACAGTTTCAAGACTTCCGGAAAGCTGAGCATGTTCAATGCCCATCTCGGCCTTGGCTTTTTCTGCCGTGGAGAGCTTATCTGCTGTATCTTCCAAACGACGAGAAGATTCCTTGATCTCTTCGCTGTAGCCGCTTACACGTCTGCCTGCGGACCATTTATCATGCTCGGCGCTTTGGATTTCAGATTTGAAGCGCAGACTACCCAGGAATTTTCCTTTATATCCGGTGATGCTTGCTTCTGCCTCTGTCAGCGCTTCTTGTGCGGTGTCTTTATCCGAAGATGTCCGCTCGATATGACGCTTCATGACGTCCGACTGTCTTGTCAGATCCGTGATGGTTTCGCCATTTTCGTCCATGCGGCCATTCAGATCAGTGAGTTTTTTCTGCAACTCTGTCTGTTCTTTGGTCATTTTCTGAACTTCTTCGATCAGCGCATGCGGGTCTTTTCCGGATGCTTCAGCTTCACGAATAACTTTCAAAGCACGTACTAACGGCTCAATGTCACCTTTGAAGTCGCCAAGTCTTTTCTTGATTCCTTCTACGGTGTCGTCATACATCGACAAGGCATCGTCATGTGAGAATTCCGCCAGCTTTTGGGCCAAAGAGACCATCTGGTCCTGATAGTAGCGGTTGAATTCACCGAATTGGGCGATTTTCAATTCATTCTCTTCTTTTGAAAGAGATTTGTCGCGTGCGAGCATTTTTCCCAATGCGTCAACAATCTGCGCGTCATCTAATCCTGATTCATTGTTCAGGATTTTGTAGATCGGATTGTCTTTAATGTCTGCCTCGGTACGAAGAACAACTTCGCTCTCTGTAACGATCTCGGCTTTAATTGCCTTGGCAGCCTTTGCAACTTCCTTGACAGCTGCACCTGTGTCATTTGATGTTGCTTTTTTAAGTCTATCGGCTAATGAACCCATTATAATTTCCTTTTTTAGTGTGAGTTTTCCTCTCGCGCCTACACCATGCAGGCGTGAATTCCGAATACAGAACGCCTTCGGCAAAATCATGTTTTGTGCCGTTCGCTCTGCTTTTCAATTTTTAGGGAAGTTGACCCTCAGGTACTTTGCGGACTCCCGGAGTCTTCCGGTGATCTATCCGCTACGGATCAAAATCTTCTTGGTCATGTCATCTCCTTTGTTATGCGTTCTTATTTCGACCACACCATGCGGACGAGTTTTTTATTCTTTAGTGACCGGACGCACTTCTCCTGTTAGGGGTTTCATCGGGAAACACCTTTTCAGTATTCCGGTAATCAAATGTCAGGAAGTTTGTCCCACGGGAACAGCCTGCCCATTTCCCTTTCAGGGATTGGCCGCGATCGAAATCAATCGTTCATGAGGGAACACGTACAAGCCAAAGGCATTTCTTGAATGCGACTTGTCATTTTGAACTGTGCTGGCTGCTCTGCGGCAGATCTTGTCAGTTTTATATACACTCTTTACCGCTCTGCATTGTTTTGCTGCATTTACAGGCATGTCCGTCTCCTATTCCACGAATATGTCTTCATTTTATGCTGCTCTGCGAGAGCCTTAACTATATATAAGTTTTACCAGTCCTATATAGTTACTGTCAATAAAAACCGACCATTTTTATATATAATTAACATTTATTTATTATAGTTATATATAAGGTTTTTTATATATTCTTATTTTTCAATGGGTTAGGCAGCACAAAAAACTCCTACCAACCGCGTGACCATACGTTCCCACTCCGCTTTTTTTCCGGCAGATGATGTCTTTTTCACATGGCTTTCTTTTGCAGGGGGCATTTTACCCGTAGCCCACAAATAGGTAATTCCGTGAACGGACGACCATAGAATATGACTATCCTCCCGAACTGACGGATTATCAGGGCATTCCTCACGGAGAATCGTCTCCAACGGCAAGAAAACCTCTTCAATTGCTTGCCCGTACCAACTTTGGGTTTGCTTTAAGTCCGTTAAATCATTGGCAAACAAGGCCATCCAGAAAGGCCGATAGGTTTGGGCAAAAGCCAGATACGCCCGCGCCAGCCCTATCAATCTCGCTTCCAGAGGCGTGCCTCTTCCTTTTTCCGTGACCTTCCCCAGTTTTTCGGCCAATAGCTTTAAGGTCCGCGCGTTAACATGAAGCTGGAGGACTTCCATAGACGGGAAAATATTGTAAATCGTTCCCGGCACATATCCGATTTTTTTGCCGATTTCGCGCGCCGTTAATTTTGAAACCCCGCCGGACGCAATTATATCCCACGCCGCCGAGAGGATCAGCTCTTTCAATTCTTCTCGTGAATGGTCTTTCCGTCTGGCCATATAGAGGGGACTACCTTGCTTTTTTTGTTATTTTTTTGAACAATGTTCATTATTATATTGCCACAAATTTTAAAATCTGCAATACTTTATATTGAACGTTGTTCATTATTTTTAACAAAACCCGCCCGGAGGGTCAATATGGAAGCATTTTTCATTCTCATAGCTGTCGCATTTGGCTTTGGAATTGTTATACTTCCCTGGATCAATTTGTTCCGCCACAACGCAACGTACGGGGACGTCTGGAAACTTCGCCAACGCATTTCCCTGCTCGAGGAAAAGATTACACTTCTTGAGACACGCTCCCTTTCTTCGACACCCACTATAAAAGAAGACGTGGCACTAACACCTGCGGATGCTGCGCATACTACCGTTCCACTTGTTCAGGATATAGCCGAGATTAAAAGCACGCCCGTCGAAGAACCGATTTTGGCACAAGAGGAATTTGACTCTCTCGCGATAGCTGAGCCGGATGCTTATGAGTATTTTGAATCAGACGATGATACTTCCGATGTGCCAGCCCCTGCGCAAGTCGTGCATCAGAAAAGTGCTTCTCCCAAAAAGAGTGCCGAATTTAATTTTGCAACCCGCCTTTCCGTCTGGATCGGGTCCGTTTCTTTGGCGTTTGCCGCCTTCTTTCTTGTTAAACTTTCTTATGATGCAGGTCTTCTGGGGCCTGAGACGCGTGTCTTGCTGGGCATGCTATTCGGTGGCGGGCTGGTTGCTGCGTCCCTCTATATCGTTAAGCGTCCTTTTATTGCCAACGCCGAACGCGTTGCCCAAGGGCTGGCGGGTGCGGGATTAATCAGCCTGTGTTTCAGTCTTTATTCTGCGTCCCATATTCATGAATTTATTTCACCGACAGCCGGATTTTTCGGGATGAGCGCTGTTGTGGGGGCAACACTTGTATTGTCCTTACGCTTGGGCGCGCCTGTTGCGCTCTTCGGTATGATCGGCGGCTTTATTACCCCTATTTTGTTTTCAAGTTCAGAGCCGAATGTTACCGGTCTTCTTGCTTATCTATTTATCCTTTTTTCAGGTATTCAATATCTCGGATCACGCCGCGAATGGTCGCTTATCTCCTACCTCTCTTTAGGCGGCATGGCCCTTTGGGTAATTTCTCTTCTGGCCTACGGGCATGGAAGTGGCGCGGGGCATGTTCGCTCCGAAGATGTTGCCTTGTTTCTATTGGGTGTCTGCGGTGCAAGTTTTATCTTCCACTATTTGAAGACAAAAGATGCAGCGGATGAGAGTTTTACCAAATCTTCCAATTCATCCCGTTTGCCTGTACTGACCATAGGCGTCAGCTCTATCCTTCTTCTTCTGACACAAAATACTTTCGGGTTCGGAATTCCGGAATGGGGCGTAACATGTGTTATTTCTCTTGCCCTTATTATACTGAGTGCCTTGCGCCCTAAGCTTTATAGTACAGCCGTGTGGTGGAAACTCGGCATTGATCTCCTGACCTATGCCATTTACGCGGGCGATCATCTCCAATACCAGACAGAATACGGGGTTTTGATCCTGACAGTCCTATCGGTCATCTATATCGGTTTTCCAAGTGTCCTGCTGCATAAGACCCTCTTGCGCCCCGCTTACTGGTCTCGTGTACAGATCATTTCAGCTCTTGCGTTGTTTTTAACGGCACGTGCTGATTTTGGAGCACTTAGCGAAAGCGGCTTGATTGCACCTTGGGGCCTGATTGCGCTTGCTGCTGCCATATATTGTATTATACGCACACAAATCTTTATCGGGAAGTCTCTTGATGGGGCTAAAGAGATTGCAGGATCTTACGCCTTGGGTGCAACCAGCTTCCTGTCTTTGGGCATGGCTCTTGAGTTGGATACAGCTTACTTGCCGTTGGCATTTGCCGCCGAGCTGGCTGCTGTTATCGGCATTCATAGATACCTCAATCTTTCTGTGCTTCCTAAAATTTCTTATGCCTTATTTGCATTGGTTGCGGCGCTGTCCCTAACAGAACACGAGGCTCTGTTCTCCATGATGGGGTCGGCCCTGACCGACAAGCATGTTTATATAAGCCGCGCATTTGACGGTTCACCACTTCATATCCTGTCAACGCTTCTTCTCCCTGCTTTGTTTGTCGGCATCGGTTATGCGTTACATATTCCGTCTGTGACTTTCGGACCACAAAACAAGGTGATGAGCCATATCCTCGGCGGTCTTTCTCTTGTGCTGGGTGTGAGCGGTATCTATGCCTTGCTGCGCTTTGCCAATCTGCACATTGATTTAAATTCGCCCGTTATAATCGGCTTCTTTGACCGCGCTGCGTTTACAGCGATCCTTGCCGCCATCGGCATTGGCGGTCATCAGTTGATCCGTAACGTCCAGAGTGTGTCGATATACAAGGATTCTTTGCGCTTTCTTTCGAATGCCTTGATATTTAGCGCTTTGCTGCGGATTGTTTTGTTTGATCTGATCGGCAATAATCCGGCGTTTGACTCTTCCCAGCATATCGGACCTCTGATTTTCCTGAACGGGGCAACCTTTATCTACGGGCTGGGTCTGGGACTTTCTCTATTTGCTCACAAATTCCGTGTCGGGCTGACACGCATGTCCTTCCTGTCCTATATTTATCGGGGGCTTATTCTGATTTTCCTGCTGGCTCTCGTTACTCTGAATATCCGTCAGGTATTTTCTCCGGACACCTTAACACTGAATCCGGTCGAAAATATCGAGATGTATCTTTATTCGGTTGCGTGGATGATTACCGGTCTGGGGCTTCTGACCTATGGCATCAAACGTCAGGATAAGCCTGTCCGTATTGCTGCCCTTGCGTTCCTGACACTGACTATCGGTAAAGTATTCCTGATTGACTCGTCGCATCTCGAGGGGATTTTCAAGGTCTTTTCTTTTCTCGGCTTGGGCATAAGTTTAATTGGGTTGAGCACCTTTTATACACGGTATATGTCCAAACTCGATCAAGAGGATCGTTCATAATGAAGAATAGGGAAAAAGTTTTTCTGCTGCACGGAATAGCTCTGAACCGTTATTCTCTTATGCCTTTGCAAGGCCGCCTGAGAAAATCTGGATTTGATGCAATTGCGCTTTCCTATCCGTCGACCAGCATGTCTCTTGAAGCCTTGGCGGACTGGTTTTATGAGACTTATCTGGATGATACGGCGCTTCAGCCCTATGATAAAATCCATTTTATCGGACACTCGATGGGGGGACTTGTTATTCGGGAGACACTCGAGAAGTACAAGGATAAGATTGATCTCGAGAAAGTCGGGCGCGTTGTGATGCTGGGCTCTCCGAACCAAGGAAGTGAACTTGCGGATGCGTTCAAGAATTTTTCGATATACAAATGGTTTTTTGGCCCAGCGGGACAGGAATTGACGACCCATCACAGAAAAACCCGACTTTACCCGAGCTATTACGAGGTCGGCATCCTTGCAGGGACTGCAAAATGGCTATACCCTCTTTCATGTATCTGGATTAAAGGGGATCATGACGGACGCGTCTCCGTAGACAGCACCAAACTCCCCGACATGACAGATCACGTGCTATTACGGGCTTCCCATACTTTTATGATTTATCGGCGCGATGCCTCGCGACAAATTATTTCATTCCTAAAAACAGGTTCTTTTGAAAGAGGATAAAATATATGAACAACCAATTTCTTCTGATGCAGGACAAACGTTTCTTGCCTTTGTTTGTAACGCAGTTCCTCGGTGCGTTTCATGACAATTTATTCAAGAATGCCCTTATCGTTCTTATTCTCTATCGCGTTGCGACCCAAACAGGTATGGATGCCCAAACGCAAAGCTTGTTGACAACAGCTGCGGCAGGAACTCTTGTTCTTCCGTTCTTCCTGTTCTCTGCTATGGGTGGGCAGCTCGCGGATAAATTCCCTAAAAATATCGTGATGCGTCACATCAAGTTGGTCGAGGTTGCTATTGCATTCTTGGGGGCGGCATCGCTTATGACCGGCTCCCTTGTGCTATCCTTTATCAATTTGTTTGCTTTGGGTGCGCAATCCGCGTTCTTCGGTCCGTGTAAATACTCCATTCTGCCGGAGCATTTGAAACGTGATGAATTGATCGGCGGCAATGCCCTTCTCAATACCGGAACGTTCCTCGCCATTCTTTTGGGAACAATTGTCGGAACGATTGTTATGGCGCAAGAACACGGTGAGGTCCCGATCGGAATTCTGATGATTATCACTGCCCTTATCGGATATGGTGCAAGCCGGTTTATTCCGCAGTGTATTGCGGCAAACCCATCCATTAAATTCAACCCGAATATCGCAACAGATACGTATCAGGTATTAAAATTCGGTTTTTCCCAAGGCAAAGACATTACCCTGACCATGCTTGGAAAAGGCTGGTTTTTCTTTGTCGGAAGCCTGTTCCTGTCTCAATTCCCGAACTATGTGAAGGGGACATTACAGGCTGAAGAAACAATCCTGACATTCTTTACCGTGTTATTTTCTGTCGGGATTGGTCTTGGCGGATTGCTCAATAACAGATTGCTTCATGGTGCTGTGACAGCAGCTTTTGTCCCTATTGCCGCAATCGGCCTGACAGTCGGCTCTTTGGATTTATATTGGGCAACGGCACATGTTGTCCGTTTACCTGATGGTGCATTAATGGGCTTTTCCGAGTTCATGTCCCATCCGACCCACTGGCGGCTTATTCTGGATGTCACATTGATTGCGGCTTTCGGCGGTCTCTATGTCGTTCCTCTTGCCGCCATTCTTCAGGACCGTACGCCGGAAGACACGCGTGCGCAGGTCATGGCCGGTAGTGCCATTGTCGACTCCATGTTTATGGTTGTCTCGGCTGTTGTTGCCAGTGCTCTGATTGCGACAGGGTGGACTGTTACGGAACTGTTCTACGGTTTTGCTTTGGCAAACCTTGCTGTTGCTCTTTACATCTGCCGCTTGCTGCCCGATTACTTGTTCAAAACGATCCTTCAAGGGCTTTTCAAACTCTTGTACCGTGTGGAAGTGCGCGGGATCGAGAATGTCGAGAAAGCAGGTCCGCGGGCTGTGATTGTCGGGAACCATGTGTCCCTTCTTGATCCGCCGCTTTTGGCAGCCTTCTTGCCGGGGCGCCCGATGTTTGCCGTTAATACGCAAGTTTCCCAATGGTGGTGGGTGCGCCCGTTCCTGAAACTGGTTGATGCTTTCCCGATTGATCCGACCAATCCTTATTCGATTAAGGCCATGATCCGTAAAGTCGAAGAAGATCGCCATCTGGTTATTTTTCCAGAAGGCCGCCTGACATCCACGGGTAGTCTCATGAAAATCTATGACGGTCCGGGGCTGATTGCCGATAAGGCAGAAGCTATGATTTTGCCGATCCGGATTGACGGGGCGCAATATACAGGGTTTGCCCGTCTGCGCCATAAGTTGCCGTTCAAACGTTTTCCGAAGATCACCATTACAATTATGGAGCCGCTTAGCTTTAAAATTGACGAGAATTTGAAAGGCCGTGCGCGTCGTCTGGCAGCCAGCCGTCAGCTTTATGATGTCATGGAAGATATGATGCTTCAAAGCACGGATACGGAACAGACCCTTTGGGAAGCTCTGCTCAATGCCGAAATGCTTCAAGGCGAGGATTTTATCTGCGCCGAAGATGTCGAGTTCAAGCCGATGCGTTACGCCGACCTGATTAAAAAATCAAAAGTTCTCGGCTCCTATTTGAACGATCAAACCCAAGAAGCCGAAACTGTCGGGATATTGTTACCAAACAGTCTTGGTGCAGTTGTCTCATTCTTTGCTTTACAATCCGGTTTGCGTGTTCCGGCTATGCTCAATTTCACGATGGGCGCACAAGCCTTATGTTCTGCCTGTGTGACCGGTGATATTCGCATGGTTCTGACATCACGCCGCTTTGTCGAAATGGGTAAGTTGCAAGGGTTGGTTGATGCCCTGTCCCAACAGGTCAAAGTGATTTATCTGGAAGATTTATCAGCCAAAATCGGCTGGGGGCATAAGCTCAGAGCGTTTTGTTCTGTTCGTCATGAGCATGTTGATCCCCATATTCCTGCGGTTGTCTTGTTCACATCCGGATCGGAAGGATCTCCAAAGGGCGTTGTTCTCTCTCATGCCAATCTTTTGAGCAATATTGCCCAGCTTTCATCCCGTGTGGCGTTCAACCGTCAGGATATTGTGTTTAACTGCCTGCCGATGTTCCATTCTTTCGGCATGACGGGCGGAACGTTGCTGCCTCTATTATCGGGGGTCAAAACATTCATGTATCCGAACCCGCTTCATGTGCGTATTGTTCCCGAACTGGTGTATGCAACCAACGCCACAATCCTGTTCGGCACAGATACGTTCCTTAACGGCTATGCTCGTATGGCAAATGCCTATGATTTTTATGGCGTGCGCTATATTTTTGCAGGCGCCGAGAAAGTCAAAGACAGTACACGCAAGCTTTATATGGATAAGTTCGGAGTGCGTATTCTTGAAGGATATGGCGCAACAGAAACGTCCCCTGTGATTGCTGTGAATTCCCCGATGCACACTAAGGATGGAACTGTCGGACGTGTTTTATCGGGCATGACCTTGCATCTGGAAGATGTTCCTGGCGTTGAGGATGGTGGTCGTCTTTTTGTTCAAGGACCAAACGTTATGCTCGGATATTACAAGGATGACAAGCCCGGTATCCTTCAGCCTCCTGAGGGCGGATGGCATGATACAGGAGATATTGTCTCCGTTGATGCGGAAGGTTTTATCCGTATTCTTGGTCGTGCCAAGCGCTTTGCTAAGATTGCAGGCGAGATGGTATCTTTAAGTGTTGTCGAGACCATGGCTTCTGCCCTGTGGCCTGACCAGATGTCGGCTGTTGTTGCCTTGCCGGACCCTAAAAAGGGTGAGCAATTGGTCTTGTTGACAACACAAGAGGGGGCAACGCGCAGTGATCTCTCGGGCTATGCGTCTTCTAACGGTATCCCTGCTCTGGCTGTTCCGGCTACAGTTGTGACTGTCGACAAAATTCCGGTTCTTGGCACAGGTAAGACTGATTATACAGCTGTAAAAGAATTGGCGGAATCGTTGATCTAATCGCGTATGAAATTATAGACTAGCTATTCAGGAGTGCCTTGCGCAGGCGCTCCTGTTTTTGTTCATGATAAGTCATGACATCGACAAATTCCTTGTCCATGAAACGATATGCCGTGTCATCAGGCAGGACCGGAATTGCCTCGCCCACAGGTGTGTTTTCAGGAAGTGTGTCTTGTGTATCTGCAAATCTCTCCATAGCTTCGAGAGCATTCCGTATATTTGTGTATCTGGCTTCAAAGCTGACATCCGGCATGCTTCGGCCTGCCTGCATGTCTTCTAAATCTGCACCGTTCATCGCCTCTATATTTGAGGTATCTTCTTGAGATGTTTGACGGTTTTGGCCGAGCCATTCCCTGATACGGAATGTGGTATTTTCACGGATAATCTGGAAGGCTTTGCCCAGCCCGTAGAATGACTCTTGCTGCCCCATTTCCCCGCCGTTCACCGTGTCAATGATGATAGATCTTGTTCCTTTTCCGAATGTTTCAGTCTGATTGCCTGTGGAGTGCGCATCAGAAACTCTCGGGAGATCAGGGGTCTGCGGGACAAATGTATCTTGCTCATCGTCAATCAGGATATTGATTGTCTTATCATACGTTCCGCCGTTACCATCATCTGTTCTGACAATCAGTGTGATTTTTTGTACGGCTTCGTAGTCAATATCATCCGTCAGGACTAAATCTGTTCCGACGATGGTGAATTTATTTCCCGGATTTGATATGAGCGTATAGGTATGTGTATCGGCAACATCCTCATCATCACTGGTAAATTGTCCGATAATTTTTCCAATATCCGAGTTTTCTTTCAAATGATGGTTGGACAGGTGAATATCTGTCGGCGTATCGTTCTGGTCGAGAATATTAATCGTGATTGCTCTTGTATCCGTCAGTCCGCCTATATCCGTGA
This sequence comes from Alphaproteobacteria bacterium, assembly GCA_003245575.1. Classification (GTDB taxonomy): domain Bacteria; phylum Pseudomonadota; class Alphaproteobacteria; order Micavibrionales; family Micavibrionaceae; genus UBA1573. Next base: position 16,389 of record QKCR01000146.1, read on the forward strand.
CACGAATATCTAACGTATAGGAACTATGAAGTTCAAAGTTGGCCGCCGTAACGCTTGTCAGCGTGATCTCTCCTGTTGACGCATTGACGGCAAAGGCTGACGCCCCTGTTCCACCGACAATCGTATAGCTCAGGACATCTCCTGCATCAGGGTCTATTCCCGTTACAAATCCGACTGATGAATTGAGGGGTGAATTTTCGGCTAACGAGTAAATATCATTGTTGATTGAAGCAAGAACAGATGCCCCATCCCACTCGATTAAATATCTTAGATTTGCGCCGGTTGAAATATCGTTCCATCGACCGTTTACCAGCATTTGAATTGCATCTTCATTGCCTGAGTTATTTGGTTCAGACCCATTCCAGTTGGTATAATACCCGTTTTGTGCGCTTCCGGAGCCATTTCCTTGCCAGAATAAATCTCCGTTCTCAGGCCCGCCTGTCCAAAGCCAGTCGCCTTCCGTGACAGCGTCAGAACCACCGATATATGTACTTGAGGAAATCATTGATGCCAGAAGTGCGTTTTCTGCGGCTGATGTGACTGTCGCCAGATAGCCTGCCTGACCGAATAACAAAGTTGACGTCGCTGCGGCGTCGGCTGCAGCATAATTTCCTGTGCCTGATGAGAGCATGTAGAAATTTCCTGTGGCTGCGCTGTATCTTAAATTAGAGTTTGTCGCCAGTACCGCATTTACAGGGTCTAATGACGGTGCTTCATTCAAGTCATTAATGTTGATTGTGACCGAGGTTGTATTGGACAATAAACCGAACCCGTTATCTGTCCCGCGAATTGTTAACGTATAGGTCGTTACATTCTCGAAGTCAGGGACACCGGCCAATGTGATGACGCCTGTCGAACTGTTTAGCGCGAACATGCTGTTGGTGTTCCCGCTGATAATGCTATAGGTAACTGTGTTTAGTTCAGCGTCAGTCGATGTTATTGTTCCGACGACTGTGCCGCTTGCCGTGTTCTCGTCGACAGAAACCGTTCCGAACCCTGTGACAGTCGGCGCTGTATTTTCCTTCGCATCCAGCACCTTGATTGTCGTTGAAACGCTATCTGTTAATCCTCCACTATCCTGAACCTGAATATCGAGCGTATAGGATGTGGTGGTTTCGTAATCCAACGCGGCGGCATTCGAGACTGTGATCACGCCCGTTGACGAATTAATTGTGAATATTCCTGCGCCTGTGCCGCCGGTAATTGTATAGGTCAAGACGTCAGCAGCATCAACATCAACACCATTGATTGCGCCCACGACGTCACCGTTTACAGCCCGTTCAGAGACTTCGAAATTGCCCGGTGTGCCATTGCCGCCGACTTCATTGATAATTATATTATCGACACCCCATGCCTCATTGGTTATGGCTTCATCCAGCGTGGAGCTGAAGCCGACTTTCAATGTAGTTCCTGTTGTCGGCACGGTCAGCGTAATGCGATAGGCCTGATCGCTGTTACTCGAGTTCACAAAATTAGTGTTGAATTGCGTTAACTCCTGAACCGTCCAGGACACTCCGCCACTAGAGCCGTCAGCAGGCGTATCAAAAGTTGTTTGGTTTAAAGCCGACGCATAGACAGCCACATCGTCAATATAGATGATAAAGTCTTCACTGTCCCAGCTATCGAACTCATACATATCCAGTGCGATGACCGCATAATCCTGGGTTCCCGATAGTGTATAGGTTTTAAAGGTATTTTGAACGCCCGCTTCCTGAGAATGACGCCCCAAATATTCTGTTGTATAGGCATTGCCGGCTGATGTTGTATTATCGCTCCATCCCGTTGCGCCACCTTCAAAATCCTCACTCGATACCAACGTCCATCCCTCGATAACAGGGGCTTCATTCAGGTCATTGATATTGATTGTAATATTTTTTGTGCTGGAGAGATTTCCGAACCCGTTATCTGTCCCGCGAACCGTTAAGGTATAGCTGCCTATTGTTTCAAAATCAGGTGTTCCGTTCAGCGTAATAACACCTGTTGTACTGTTGATCGAGAACATGCTCCCCGTATTCCCTGCGGTAATACTGTAGGTCACAGTGTTTGATTCTGCGTCTGTTGAGGTCACCGTGCCCATTACCAATCCGGGGGCTGTGTTCTCATCAACAGATACAGGGCCGAATCCTGTGAGAACTGGCGCAGTATTTTCTGGAATATCCAGAACATCAATTGTTACTGTTTGTGTATCACTTTTTGGCGGCGTGCCGTTGTCCGTAACTGTTATATCCAGCGTATAGGATGTTGTTGTTTCATAGTCCAAAGCGGAGGCATTTGCCACTGTGATAACTCCGGTTGCCGCATTGATTGTGAAAACACCGGTTCCTGTTCCGCCCGAGATACTATAGCTGAGCGTATCGCCGGCATTCGGGTCTGTGGCACTAATTGTTCCGACAACATCTCCGTTTGTTGATTTTTCCGATACCTGAAAATTCCCGGGAACACCCGCGCCGCCGACCTCAGATACGATAATATTATCAACACCCCATGCTTCATCCGTTACAACCTGATTCAATGTCGAACTGAATCCGAGTTTAACGCTTGCTGCTGTGGTCTGTATTGTTAATACGAAATGATATGTTTGTTCATTCCATCCACCAAATACAAAATTTGCATTAAAGGGTGTTGTCTCCTGAATGGCCCATGACACGGCCCCGCTGCTTCCGTCTGCGGGAGAGTTAAATGCGCCTTGAGTTAATGATGAGACATAGACAGGCACGTCATCGACATAAATATAGAAATCTTCACCGTCCCAACTATCTATCTCGTACATATCGAAGGAGATGACTGCGTAGTCTTGTGTTCCGGAGAGTGTATAGGTTTTATAGGTATCCTGAGATCCGCCCTCCAGTGCATGGCGACCGAGGAACTCTGTTAAAATCGGGCCACCTGCTGTGGTCGTATTATCGCTCCACCCTGTTGCGCCGCCTTCGAAATTTTCCGATGATACTTGTGTCCAGCCGCCAATACTCGGCGCATCATTTTGCGGTGTAATTGAAATGGAATGTGTTCCGGTGGCTGGGGTTCCGTAATAGTCACTCACAGAGAAATCAAAGCTATCCGTCAGCTGATTGATCGTTGTATTGTAGTAATCAATATATCCGCTATTTAAGTCCCCTTGCGTGAATGTGTCGTTCAGTCCGAGGGTTTGCGATGTATTGCTGTTGTATAAATAGCCGTAATCGGGGAGGTCTGTAATTGTATATAATAAATTGGAGGCAGAATTGTCCGAGTCTGATGCCGCCAGATTGGTAATATGCCCGTTACTTGCTTCGTCGACAGTGGTTCCGGTATTTGTTGAAATGGTCGGATCGTTGTTGGGGATTGTTAATCCCCATTTGGTAGCCAGATAATTTTCAACATCGTGCACTTCGAGTGCGTTTAACGTACGGTTATATACAATAACTTCGGCGATCTGGCCTTGCAGAAAGTCGCCGCTGGTTGAATCATCCCCGACAAATAATCCCGTTGTTGTGGTACGCGATGTGGTACTCACCAAGATTTGGTTTGTGCTGTCAATGTCAATCACAGCAATTGTTCCGGCTTGAACAATGGATGCCAGATCATATTTTCCGGGTGTGTAGTCTGACGCCGAATTATAGAACGAGCCGTTCATGTAATAACCGTATTTACTTCCCACCTCGCCGATAAATAGAGCGTTTCTGTCGGGGTTTTGTCCCATCTCGAAGACAGCTTCCCGACCGGTTGTCGAAGTGCGTGTATAGACCAGAAAAGTTGTGTAGGCGGATCCCGAGACGACGGCACTCATGTTCGACATCCGGTCATCTACCCCGTCAAATGTCAGAACATCCAATCCGTTTCGAGTATCCGCGCCATATTGCGGCGTTGCAGTTCCGGTAGCCGTAACATCGAAATTGCTGGAACTTTTATCCACCCATGTCGAGACTGTTCCGGAAAACCCGTCATTATTCCCGCCTGTACCTGTATCGGCATTGTCCCCATCCGCGTCAAGAATAGTTGTTGCGTCGGCGGCATCCAGCCATAAGACTTGTCCGGCAAGAATGGGTAAAGACGCGTCAAGCATCAGGCGTTTTTCCAACGCCATGCCTCCGAGCTTTCTTTTTTTCGGTTTTACCCCACTCATGATTGTTCCGATACCACTTTTCCTATTCTATAATTCTATCAAATAAAGGTTAATTTTTATTAATCATTTCGTCTAATTCAACCGAACTTCTCGCCTTACCAAGCCAATAAGATACTGGAATGCGCGGGCTGCGGGACTGCGACGCGCTGCGTCAATCCGAATTATACCCTTTTCACGCCCTGACATGCCTGAGGATTCTCCCTTATGCCCCCCCTTGGCCAACAGGCTGACTTTATAGAGGCTTTGCCTAGGAACTAGAGATTCTTTTCCTGATCTGGTTCCGGAATATTCGTGGAGCAGTTCCGAGAGTGTAATCTTGTCCGGTGATATTTGTTCAATTCCCTCAACAACAACAGGTACAGAAACCAAAGGAAAATAATTCGGGATGAAGTCGGCACTTGCTCCGACAGAAATGCGTGCGATTTCAGTTTCAGGAACGAAAGCCGTGTAGGTTCTTTCTTGTCCTGATACTAAAACGAATAATATATTTCTATCAGAAACAGTACGCCCTTGCTTTAGCCCCTCCTCGACATCCCGGATCGTTCCATCAAAAGGAGCTGTGATAACGAGCTTATTCTGACGTGCTTGCAAATGGGCGATTTCCGATGCTGTGATTGCAATCTGTTCTTCAATGTCAGCCAGAGGCTCTGTACCGGAATCTGCGCCTGACAATCCAATACGTCTCCGGCTTTGTAACCCTTCCAGTTTATTTTTGGCTAATTCCAGATCTCTTTTAATCTCATCCGATTGAAGAACGGCTAGGACATCCCCTTGTTTCACATTCTGACCATTTGTAACGTTGATCGAGATAATTTGTGCAGACTGAGCGGGCGGAAAGGCCTGCCAGAAGTTTTTCTGCCCTGATACGGCAGATGTTGTGATACTGCCTGATAGCGGAATTATACAAAGCATCAGTGCGGCGGCTATCCCTATCAATGCGACTTTAGTGCGTAGGGATGCCAATATTTCAGCCTTTCTGGCAGCCCATATTTTAAGCTCTGACAGGATCGGTCTGGCCAGAAAAAACCAGACTTCGATAAAGGCCAATACGGCCCCCAGAGGCTGAAAGACGACATGAAAGACAAAAGCCGCGATACCCGAGAATAGGAAGAAGCGATATATCAGAAGAGAAAATCCAAAAATTGTCAGAAACTTTGTCCGCTCCGGCGTCGCCGCTTCCGGAAATGGATCATCTAAAGCAAATAATATTTTCCTCAGAGCATGGCGTGCAAAATTACAGGCTCTGGATTGCATGTTCTCAATGCCCATTATGTCAGACAGGATATAATATCCGTCAAAGCGCATAAGCGGATTCAGGTTGACCATCAAAGATGACACCAAAGACACGGCGACAACATAGAAGGATATAGTCTGCGCCATACTGCCGATTGGCGCCATGTGCCAAAAGAGCATGAAAATTGTTGCCAGAAAAATTTCAGCTCTGATCCCTGCCACCCCGATTGCCAGACGCTTTGACTTTTCGGTTAAGCGCCATGAGTCTGTTGTTTCCGTGTAAAGAACGGGGTAGAGCACGATAAAAGCGATGCCCATATGCGGGACAGAGACTTTATATTTTGTTGCCGTGTAGGCATGCGCCCACTCATGAATCAGTTTCACGAAAGCAAAGACAATCCCGATCATTGCTAAGGATTCCAGAGACGTCATATCATGCATCGGGCGGAGAAACTCGTCCAGACGGCCCAGCGTCATTAGGGAGAGTAAAGCGAGTGCTATCAGGACAAACTTCGTGAGCGTTGAAGATAGAAGCGGCTCAACATATTTAATTGTTTGATTCAGAAAATTCTGCGGATGGAATAACGGTATCGTAAAGTACAAATAATTATGTATGAGCTTTTGATAAAGCGGGATCTTCTTCTTTTCTGCCGCCTTTACTTTGACAGGTGATTTCAGCACATTCTGCCCTGATAAAAATTCGATCAAGTCCGCAACATCGGACGCATCAATCTTCAAGCTTGTTTCCGAATTGACCTTATCCACCAATTCTCCGACCGAGCGACATTGAACATAGCGCGCAATACATTCGCAGTCATTCCACGAGAGCTTGATATAGATATTGGATACCGGATCATGAAGTGTACCGGTCGGCTCTCCTGTGTCGAGATCAGTCCCTCCGGATAAAAGCTTCAAACCTGTGCGTAGCTCGGGAAGTGGAATTGCATAGCTGTCCATTCTCCCCTCCTATATTCCGGTGATTTTGCGCGCCATCAGAATTGGTTTTTTTAGAATTTCCAGTCCTAATAACGTCCATTCTGTTCTAATTTTGGCGACACCTTTCCAACCTACACGCAAATCTTCCCGTGCTGTGTCTTCCTTGAGTTGGGCTTTGACTTTATAGGTGACATCCCCTGCTTCGTCCGCTGTTGCTTCATAACCCACAGAAGAAATTCTTGCTTCAAAGCCATCCATTGGCCTGACATTCAGGTAAAAGCTAACGGTGTCTTTATCCGATACAGGTATCATCTGGTCTACCGGAATATTAATCAGAACCTCGGCTTGCTCCGGGTCAGCAATTTTCATCAATACATCCCCTGCTTTTACAGGATGTCCTTCCAGCTCGTTTTTTGACGGGTAGATGACGATGCCGTCTCTGGTTGCCTTGATCTGCGTGCGTTCAAATTGTGTTTTCGCGTAATCAAGACGAATTTCTTTTTCTGCTATATCCGATTCCAAACGTGACAGATCAGTCTTTTTCTCAGGCGTTGCCAAAGATTCCCTTTGCAGGCGGGAATAGGCAGATTTGGTCATATCCAGTGTTTGTGTTGCCAGATCGTATTCCGCTTTGAGAACGGTATCATCCATTACTGCCAACACGTCACCTTCTTTGACAGGTGCTCCCGGCTCTACGGATACTTTACTAATCAGACCATCCATGTCTGCCGTGATGTAGTCGGCCTGTTTGGCGACAATTTCCATGGGCGCCGTGACACTTTGACGGATCGGACAAACTAAAGCCAATAACAGGATCAGTGCGACGGCTTTCTTTTTTGAAGATGTCAGTCGCAGTGCGCCGGATATTTTTCCGGCCATGCCCCGATTTTGACGCAGATGATGTAATGCCATGACAGGAGATAGAGCCGCACCGATCTCGTCTGCCAGAATTCTTTGCTCTTCGTTATAAGGGGCGCTTGTCTCAAGAACGACCCCGCCCAAATAACCATCCGACTTTGTATGGAACGGGATACATGTCAGACAGGTCTTGGTTTGGGAATTCTGTGTTGCCCAAATCGAGGGATTGCTCGGATCTATTTTTTTAATTTCTTCCAGAATTGCAATCCCGTATGCCCCTTTCGGGTCCAGAACGGCATTTCCCGATATTTTTTTTAAAGTTGTACCCAACGGCCCCTGAACCCAGATCACTATATGCTCTGCGGGTAATAACTTTCCCAGATGATTGACTATAATATGGTGGAACTGTTCGGAATTTTCCGCCTCTTGTGCCTGACGTTCCAGAGTCAACAAGGTCAGGAGTTTTTCCATGACTACCTCTCTTTTAGACTGAGGTACCCGATGACGCCTGCATCCTGAATCTTCGAAACATCAAGTGTGAGCTTTCCACTCATTCCCGGCAAAAGCGGATCTTTATATCCGTCCAGTGCAGCCTGCACCTGAATTGAACGGCTGACAGGATCAACCTCGCCGTAGATACGAATAATTTTTGCCGTATATGTCCGTCCTGTTTCATTCAGAGTGACGGAAACAGGTGCACCGATATTGACCCAGCGCAGCCATTTGGACGGCATCAGAAACTCGGCATGCAACGGATCATTGGAGACAACCTCCAGAAGGACGCGATCGGTTCTGGTGTATTCGCCTTCATTTGCCAGACGCTTGGTCACACGACCGTTAAATCCGGCCTTGATGGTGCAATCATTCAGGCGCGCTTCATAAAGTTTTATTTTTGCTGCTGCTTGCTTATCTTCCGTTTCGATATTCAATCGGTCCACATCAGAAATAATATCCAGCTTGAAAAGTTGCTTGCCTGTTTTGGCTTTTTTGTCGGTCAGTTCTTTTTCAACACCGGCAATCTCGGCCTCTGCTTCCAGATCGGAACAATCGTAGCGGATCAGAATATCGTTCTTCGAAAATTTATCTCCGTTATGAAGCGGAATATCGGATATTTTCCCGTCATGGCTACTGGATATGATGGTTTCCTGATCGGGGACCAGAACAGCATCTACATCAAGCGTCTTTTCTTCAACCGGCCATTCTGATTCCGCGCGACGCGGCTCTTCTTCTCCATTAGCCGGAGACAAGGAGGCCAATTCTTTTTGATCGGGTGGCGTGGCATCGCGGGATTGGTATATCTCGCTCAGGGTTTTATCAAACCCTTTACTGACTGTTACATCTTCTGCCACAGCGTCGATCGGCTTCACGGCTTCCAGAGCTTCCTCGATCGAGATGTCCTGATTTCCTACATGATACCTTTCCGCTTTGGACATGATAATCACATAGGCGGAGAGCATAATCACCAGAAGCGCAATCAATCTGACACTCAAATGGAAGCGCCAACTATCGGCAATGCTACGCTTAGCCATTGACCGCCTCCATTTTTTTCTTTTTTGCTTCTTGTTCTGCCTTGAATTTTTCTATCGGCAACGGACCCTGATAGAGATGTTGGCCCAAGGAATTGACCATAGCTGCATACGAGTCTTGTGCTTGTGCACAGGTTACAGATTTGCGCAGCGAGGCAATATGTGCATCCATACGCGCAACCAATGCATCTCCTCCGGACGCATATCCCGATTTGGATTTATATTGTTTGGCACGCGCACGTTTTTGGGACATTGAGGCAGATTCTGAGGCGATGTCGCATAATTTTGCGTCCTGCCCCAATCTTTGTCTTGCCAAATGCACCTGCGCAATCAAAGCTGCGCCCAATGCCTGACGGCGGGCATCTGCCTGCAGTTCTTTTTGCTGGGCTGCCTTGTAGCGTATCGGCAGGGTCAGCAAGTTCAAAACATTTTGTGTGATGCTCAACGAGAATGTTGACCATTGCTTATCCTGAAGGAAGCTGTTTGTATCTGTGTTGTAAGCAACTAGCGGTTCGACACCCGGCAGCGTCTTGAACAGTTCCTGACGCGTATTTTTTACAGCAACATTTTTTTGATAAACTTCTTCGCGCAGTTCAGGACGGCTTTGCAAGGCGCTCCATTCCTGATCGGTGATATTTCCTGCAAGCAACTCTTTTATCTTTTTGCGGTTTGTATCCGGCGCAACCAATTCCAGATGAGAAGATTGCGGGTAAGAGAGCAGTGTTTTTAATTCTATATCGGCAGATGCCAGAGTGTTATCCAGCTCTTGCAGGGACCGAATACGATCTTCGATCTCTATGGATTTATCGCCGACTTCCTCTGCGCCGAGAAGTTTCCTGTTTGATGCCGTACCCAGATTATCCAGCTGACGCACTCCTGATGCAATCATTTGGTTGGTGATTTTATTTGTTTTTCCTGATTCCCAAGCACGCCAGTAGGCTGCGTACACATCCCGTTCGATATTCTGAATGACTTTGTTATAGCGTTCTTCAACGATCCCTGTTTCATCCTGCATGCGATATGTTTCGGAGAGAGCCAATCCGGCATCCAACAGATTCCAACTGGCTTCCAGTGACGTTGTCATACGACGACGGTCCGTCGACTGTGACGGTTCAAGAGATTGCAGCCCACTTTGAACCGAGCGCGAAGAGGATGCGCCGAGATTTGATCTTGAATTCAGTGTGCGCGAGGCATTGAGTTGAGGTAACGCCTCCAATTGTTTCAGCGTGACGTTCCCGTCCTGCACCAACAGATCAAGTTCAGCTACTCTGGCATCCAGATTTTTTTCAACGGCGCGCTTAAGAGCTTGATCGAGTGTAATCCTGATTGTCTGGCCTTCATATTGGGCCATCTCTGCCCTATCCCGCTCCAGCATGGCTTTATGCTCGGCACTGTCCATATCGACAACATCACCCGTGCATCCTCCCAGAAGCGGGAGCATGGTCAGACTCATCAGAGCGACGCATGAGAGCATTTTACTTTTTACCATATAGTTTCGCAGACAATAGATGCGTTCAGAACTGCGCGAATGCGCGTCTCTAAGTATGCAGAAAAACAAGGAAAAAGTGAATCCCCTAAATACTTATTTAAAATAGCATCTGGGACAGCAGGCTATTTACCCTAATCCAGCTTATAGCTTTCTGCCTGCTGTTGGTCGACTTTGCCTTCGAGGATACAGATATAGCGGCTTTTAGCGAATTTCTGCGCATAAGAGAATATCTTTTCATTGACATATTTGCCATCAACCGGGCGTCGAGATTCATTCTCATGCTCATTGGGCCGCAAGGACAAAATAATCATATCCGGACGGAATTGTTCCAATCTCTCTTCGATTGATTCGGAAAATATTCTTTCGATGTCATTGGCATGACAGATTTTGGGGAAGCGGACTTCCTGACAATTTGCTGTACTTCCGTTAAACTCGCTCAGTCCGGATTCCAGAACCGCCGAGATCAAAAGAATATCATGATTGCGGCTCACCATATTGACCATGTCTTGTCCGTGATCGACATCGAAATCTACAATTGCTACTCTTGAAATCGAATTTTTCGTGAGTGCGTATTGTGCAGCTAATGCGGCATTTCCGAAGATCGTATAGCCGATTGCATCATCTTGATGATTGCTATCCGCCGCGTCGAGGCGTGTGGCGCAAACCACCTGATTGGCTTTTCCGGAGATAATATCGTCGACAGCCTGACAGGCTGATTTTACGCCTTTCAATGCCGGTAAAATATTTTTGCGGGAAATGTGTGTTTCAGACGCCTTGTCGTCCGTTCCGATCATGGACAGAACACGTCCCATGCGCGCGAAATATTCATTTTCTTCGCCGGACCATGTCAGGTCTTCGGTTTTCTTGACCGGAAATTTTTCTTCAATATAGGCCAGACGACGTTCGAACGCTCTGTCGAACTTGTTCAGATCAGTGCTTTGATAGCTTTCCCCAAATGGCATGGCTAGCCGCTCGACGCGGGTCACCATAGAGACTCCCCCACTCATATTTATTCCCCCCTCCGCCTCCTTTTTTTTGATTTAAACATAGGAAGCGGAAATTTTCGAATTGTTGTCATATTAATTTTTGATATAAAATTTCACTTTTATATCAAAAACTTAACTAACGCAGACTCAACTCATCTTTATAAATATATTATATCAGAAATATACGACACTATACCATAGTATAAGTGTCGCATGACCTATCGGATAGGGGTAGGCTCGACTTAAAGTCGTGAAAAATCA